>JAEUSO010000019.1:8643-11454 GCA_016788605.1 Candidatus Kapaibacterium sp.
AATACTCACGCTGAACGTTGCCAATAGCAGCGCGCAGACCTTAAATACAACCAACGAATATCTGACCGACAGGATATTCGTCCGTATGAAACCGGGCAGCTCGCTTGACGAACTCCGTGCATACCCGGAACTTCAACTTGGCGGTGTTCAACAACCGCTCCTTCCCGCAAACCTATCATATCGAAACACCGCTATCGCAAAAAACAACCAGCTTTTGGGTACAGAACAAAAGATTGAGAATGCCGAAGAGCCGCTGATGCGGACGTATATCATACAGCTCACCAATAACTCCGCCAATCAGAACATACCGTTGCTCTGCTCAAAACTGATGCGGGCGTGCACCGGAGTAGATATTGCTGAACCGTATTTCGTGTATCAGGTGCTTGGTCGCTTCACGCCCAACGATACCTTGATTGGACGGCAGTCCATGCTCGATACTATGAAAGCGTTCGAGGCATGGGATATTTTCAAAGGCGATACAAGTGTCATTATCGGTATTAGCGATAGCGGCATTCTGCAAGAGCATCCCGATTACAGCGGCACATTGCATTCGAACACGAAAGAAATTCCCAACAACAGTATTGATGACGACGGCAACGGATACACCGACGATTATCGCGGAGTGAATTTTGCATTTGCCGATGATACGACGAAGCCGGGTAATACATTTAACAGCGGCGAGGGACACGGTACGGGCGTGGCGGGAATAGCATCGGCAACCGTAGATAATATCACAGGAACTGCGGGCACAGGTTTCCGCTCACGCTTCTTCCCCATGAAGACAATGCCGAACAATCTCCGTGCAATTATTTACGGCTATCAGTCCATTATGTACGCGGCGCAGAACGGCATCAAAGTCATCAACCTATCGTGGGGCGGCAGTGCGTATTCCTGTGTTATGCAGTCGGTGGTTGATTATGCCGTAGCCCGCGATGTGTCGGTTGTTGCAGCAGTTGGTAACCACGGCTCGTCGTCGCCACTCTATCCGGCTAACTACCGTGGTGTGCTTGGCGTTGGCGTTACTGAACCAACCGATACTATTTCCGGAATGTCGGCGTTCGGTCAGCATCTCGACATCTTCGCGCCCGGCAACCAAACATGGACAACAGGAAACGATACCGGATACGTGAAATTCTGCTGCACATCGGGTGCTGCACCTGTGGTAAGCGGCATCGTAGCACTTGTGCGCGGCAGGTTCAAGGAATTGAACGCCGTCCAGGCATTAGAACACACCCGCCTATGCACCGATGATATATCACGCTACAACCAGCATCAAACCAAATATAAAGACATGATGCCGGGTAGAATCAATATGCTCAAAGCCGTAACCAGACCGCCGTTCTCAACTCCGGCAATAAGCGCGGTTGATTGGAAATACAATAGGAAAGGTTCACCTGTTACCCGCGCCGGCGTTGGCGATACACTTGAACTTGTACTTGTGGTCGAGAATGTTCTCGGTGCATCCAACAACGTTACGTATTCATTCAGCACCGCCGAAGATTCTACATCAGCCGTACAGATACTCACACCATCGCTTACACGCCCAATTGCCCGCAACGAGCGCGACATCTTGACCGGAATCAAGATTCTCATTCTTAATAAATCAACACGAAAGCTCTTCATCCGTGTTTCCATGCAAGCGCGAGGCGAGACGGATTCGCTGTATTCCGATTTCTTCCTCATTCCTTTCACTCCGCATCCGACATTTACCACGTGGGATAACGGAATCACTCGCTTTTCGGCTGCCGATAACGGTCGGCTTGGATTTGCAGAACCAATCACAGGCGTTGGCGGCGTTGGCTACGGCTACCGCGAAACGTGCAACATGCTCTTCGAGGGCGGATTGATGGTTGTCGAGCCGCAAACAAAGCGCGTGGTCAGTTGTGTCCGCGCGAAGTATCCCGAATACCACGACCATTTCTTGAATACAAAGCCGCTCTTTGGCACAGACGACACGATCTCCATATTCACCGATGCCAAAGCCCCCGACTCATTGCGAATCGGCATTGAAGCAACACAAACTATTCATCCGCCTACGGGAACGAATCCGCTTATCCGCGTCACAACGCGCATTAAGAATACATCGGGTCGCATTCTGAACAATGTTGGCGCAGGATACTTTTTTGATATTGATTTGGGCATGATGCCCGATGGCAACAAAGTCCGCCTCTTTCCCGAAGGTATTGCGCCGCAATTCAATGGCACGGCTGCCGCAGGAATCGCCGAACGTTCGCCCGCAGACGCAACATTTGCAGCGATGAGCTATTCCTCATTCACCCCGTCGTCAGGTCAATTTTCAGGTATGGATAACGTAAGCACCTACATAGGAGACGGCTTCACAAACGACTATAAAATTTCTACCCTGACAAATGGAACTGCAAATATCTGGCGCGGCGCAGGCGATGTGTGTATGGTCAGTGGTATTCTCTTCGGCGGCGAGTGGTTGCCTGATGATGTGCGCGAGTTCACCACCGTTATCGGAGCTGACTCGACCCCACGCACTCTGGCAGCGCGATTACAAAATCTCTTAGACAGCCGCATATCATCCGTTCCCGATATTGACGGCAACCAAGAATACTCACTTCATCCTCTTCCCTCGGTTGGTGATGTTTCGATTCGGAGCAACAATGGCGAACAATCCGGTGTCCGTGAGGTTGTTGTATATTCGTTACTCGGAACCCGTGTCACAGCGCGGCGGTGGGATTCGGCAACCGAGCCGGAATGCCGGTTGGCGTTGCACTCCCTGCCCGCAGGATTATACACTGTGACAGTAGAGTGTAAGGGCAACATACATTCGATGCCCCTTGTACT
>JAEUSO010000019.1:11464-22336 GCA_016788605.1 Candidatus Kapaibacterium sp.
GTGCGATAAATCAACGCACGCATTCACGGCTGCTTCACCGGTTCCGTATCATCATACCCTGAACCAAACAGTACATACGCAACAGATGGAAACACTCCTTGTTGAAATCAAGGACGGCATAGCCACCGTCACACTGAACCGACCGGACAAGCGCAACGCACTGAGTCCGCTCATGCTTACCGAACTGCGTTCCGCATTCGAGCAACTTGGCGCGGACGATACGGTGAAGGTTGTTATTCTTCAAGCAAACGGAACGGTATTTTGCGCCGGCGCCGACTTAGGGTATTTGCAGCAAGTCAGCGAATACTCGGTGTTAGAAAATTTAAGCGACTCGCGTCATTTGCAACAAGCGTTTCACACAATCTACACGTGCCCGAAACCGACTATCGCAAAAGTGCACGGTGCGGCTATTGCCGGAGGGTGCGGTCTTGCAACGCTCTGCGATTTTAACATTGCTTCGGATAGCAAAGCGCGGTTCGGTTACTATGAAGTCAAAATCGGATTCATCCCTGCGGTTGTCAGTGTCTATCTGCTTCGCAAAATCGGCGATACACGCGCACGGAGGTTGCTGCTCAGTGCAGAAACCATCAACGCAACTGAAGCGGAACGGCTTGGTCTGATAACACACGTTGTCCCGCACGAGCAGCTTGATGCAACAGTGCAATCACTTGCCGGACAACTGAGTGCAAACAGCTCATCGTCAATGGCATTGACCAAGGCAATGCTCGACAACCTGCACGGCATGGATATGGACGCGGGCTTACGTTATGCCGCCACTATGAATACATTGACACGAATGACCGAGGATTGCAAACAAGGAATACAATCATTTTTACAACCAACCAAAGGAACCGACTCATGATTCGCTACGCTGTAGTTCTCTGCGCAGCACTGCTCTATCCGTCGTTAGCAACGGCGCAAAACGTCCTAATCAACATACGCGGTATAGTGCTGGAAGAACGCACGGGCAAGCCGCTTGGCAAGGACATGGACATGGTGATTACCGCACAGTCCACGGGCAAAAAAACAACTGCAAAAGTCAATACAAAATCCGGCGAATTTCTTCAGCCGCTTACCTCGGGTGATAAGTACACGATTGTGTTTTCAAGCTACGCGATTTACAAGAAAACCGAGGTGCTTGATATTCCCGCTACACGCCAATACCGCGAGGACGTGAAGAGTTTTACGGTTCGCGCACTTGTCCAAGGCGAAGAAATTCATTCGCTCGCAGCATTCGCTCCTACACAAAGCACAATCAACAGCGCAGTCACATCAAAACTTGACGAAGTAAAAGAGGCATTGAAGCAAAACCGCGACATGAAGGTTGTTGTCACTCTTGCAAACGAGCAAACCCCGCCACCACCGCCGCCGCCCGTAAAGAAGGAAACCAAACCTGCTAAAAAAGCGAAGAAGGGTGCGCCTGTCGAAGCTGCTCCTGTTGTAGCCCCGGTTGCGGCGATTGACTATGCACAACTTGCCAAAGAACTCTACGATGCACGTGTGGCAGCATTGAAGCAATACTTCGCCGATGTGAAGAACAGCGAACTGCGCATCAGTTACGTGCAAGGTGCAACCATTGCTCCCGCACCCGGATTGCAAACGGTTAAAATCGCGGTCGGTGAAGTAAAAAGCATGTTGGATGAATAACAATCCCACTCATTGAACCCGATGACAATCCAACCCGATGGCAGCATGAAAGCAATTTTGAAGACGGCATCCTTCGCGCTAACCGCAGTGATGATGCTTCTGGTATCTTGCGGCGGAGACAATACCCCGCGTGAAAAGCAGATTGACTTGAACGTACCGGGCGCGGCGCAACGATCTAACCGTGATTCAACCATAGAACAAGATACATCTGTTACGGATACCGCCGCTATCACGCATACGGCAGAACTCCGCACAACGGCAGGCGTTATCACTCTTGGCTTGTTTGGCAACGACGCACCGCTGACTGTGACAAACTTCATTAAGCTCGCAGAAAGTAAATACTACGATGGCGTTTTGTTTCACCGCGTGGCAAAGGGATTTGTAATACAAGCGGGCGACCCGTTCACGAAGGATTCAACAAAGCGTGCGGCATGGGGCACGGGTGGAAACACCTACACCATGAAGCCGCTGCCCGACGAAACGAACCCTGAATCAAAGGCAATGAAACAGGGCTACTCACCGGGTATTCTTGCTATGGCAAACAAGATGCAGCCCAATACCGGAACGTCGCAATTCTTTATCTGTCTTGATGCTGCCGGCGACCTTGCACAGCAATTCTCCATCTTTGGAAAGGTGCTGCGCGGGATGGATGCAGTAAAAAAGATTGAGCAAGGCGAAGCCGATGAAAACGACGGAACAGGTCAAACACCGAAGAACCCTGTTCGCATAATAAGCATTCGCATTCAGAAGTCAATACCGTAACCCAATACAACATCAACACTCAATTCATATTCAATAACTCATCAATTTCCCTATGAATAAATTTCAGCAGCTTGCATGTGCGTTGTTGATTGCACTCGGTGCGGCATCAATGCTCACGGCACAAACAGTTCCCAATCCCAAAAACGTAAAACGCCCACAATACAAAATCAGTGTTACCCAAGGCGGTAAGGCGATGGGCGAAATCATCCTTGAACTCTTTCCCGACATTGCACCGAAACACTGCGCGAACTTCGACAGTTTGGTACGGGTAAAATTTTACAACGGATGCGCATTCCACCGTGTGATTCCGGGCTTTATGATTCAAGGCGGCGACCCGAACTCGAAGGACAAACCCCGCGAAATGTGGGGCATGGGCGACCCGGGACAAACCACAGTTCCCCAAGAATTCAACCCGACACCACACAAACGCGGTATCCTTTCCGCAGCGCGAACACCCGACCCGAACTCCGCCACATCGCAGTTCTTTATTTGTGTTGCCGATGCCACCCAATTGGATAATCAATACACTGTGTACGGTCAAGTGTTGAAAGGAATGGAAGTAGCAGATGCAATCGTCAATTCGCCACGCGACCCGCGCGACAATCCCAACGAGAAAATCGAAATGAAGATTGAGAAAATCGGTGGCGGAAAAGCAAAAAGCAAAGCGGCGAAGAAAGGAAAACAATAATGCGAATACTCTCAATCCCAATGCGAATGCTGATGATTGTATCGGTGATGGCAGCAGTCCTTTTTTGCGATTCGGCATATTCACAATCACAATCGAACACCAACCCACGCTATGTGATTACCATCTCGCAAGGCGGTGCGAAACTCGGCGATATTGAAATCGAACTTATGCCCGCCGTTGCACCAAAGCACTGCGCCAACTTCGATAGTTTGGTGCGTGTGAAATTCTACGACGGTTCCGTGTTCCACCGCGTGATTCCGGGCTTTATGATACAAGGCGGCAGCTTGAACTCAAAAATTAAGCCACGCGAACGTAACATGTGGGGCGCGTCGGATACATCGCAAAAGCGTGTTCCTGCTGAGTTTTCCGATACAAAACATAAACGCGGCGTCATCTCCGCCGCACGTACCAACGACCCGAACAGCGCAACCTCGCAGTTCTTTATTTGTGTGGATGATGCAACGCATCTCGACGGTAAATACTCGGCGTTTGGTCAGGTGGTTCGCGGAATGGATGTCGTGGATGCTATTGTGGACTTGCCACGCGACGAGCGCGATAATCCCATTGAACGTGTTGAAATGATCGTTGTCCGTATTAACTGATAACGGTAGAATCTATAGAACGGAAAACGCCCGTCGTGGTAATACTGCGACGGGCGTTTTTTATTATGGCACAGATGAACTGTCAGTGTTCATCCAGAGAATCCTCCACACCCTGAGGTTCAGCTGATATTGCTGCAACACCTGAATCGCCTTGTTGTTTTTTGGGCGGTAACGAGGCAAGGACACGGGCTATCTTCTCCGCCGCCTGCTGTGTGTGAAACGGCTTCACGATATAGTCCGAGATTCCCTTTTCGGCAATCAGTTGCACAATATGCGGCTGATTAAGCGCGGTGGACGCAATCACAGCAATATCCTTGAGTTTCTCTTGGCTGCGAATGATATTCAACGCTGTCAGCCCGTCCATCACCGGCATCTGCATATCAAGCAGAATCAAGTCGGGAATGAAATCTTTCATCATCTCGAATGCCGCCTTCGGATTATCCGCCTCGCGGAATTTCGCCTTCAACGATGTAGTGATAACCTGCTGATAGAGTATCCTGTATGCCTCTTCATCGTCAACGACAAGGACAATCCTATCATGAAATTCCATTGACATTCTCTTGTTTCCCCAATTCAATGATACTGTCGTTTATACTGCGAACACCCATAAAAATATATCCGGGGGTGTTCGTCCGTGATGTTCACTTAGTTGCCGCCGCCGAACATATTGCCGAGTGCGTTCATTGCTTGTCCGGCAATGTCTGTGCCGCCCTCTTGCTGTCCGCCGCCGCCTACAAGCCCGTCAAGCTGACCGCGCAAGGGTTCGGGCAATTTGTCTTTTACAAACCCAAGAACGGTCTCCACCGCAGTGCGAGCCATGTCGTTTGAAATTCCTGTTTTTTCTGCTACGAGATTGATAAGTTGATCCATCGAACTAAATGTAAATAGTTACTATAAAAATGTGGAGCACGCTCATAGTTGCTCCGGTTACTAACGGCGCGAATATAGGTGATGACTGCTTCTCCCTTTCAATCAAGTACGGAGTATTGTTCAATTCGTACTGTACCTTTGCAGAATCACAAAACGGTTGGCGCAGGATAACGGCAATTCACTTAACCGTCCTATCCCAACAACCGGAATCTGTACCACGCCCGACCAACGCACTATGAAACGACGTATTGGAATAGTTCAAGCCACAGCCCTGAATATGATTGACATGGTGGGCATCGGTCCGTTTATTGTCATGTCGGGGGTTATATCGGCAATGGGCGGACCGCAGTGCATTGCGGCATGGATAGCGGGTGCGCTTCTTGCACTTGTTGATTCGCAAGTATGGAGCGAGCTTGGTGCGCGCTTTCCCGATGCGGGCGGCTCGTATGCGTTTCTCCGCAGAACGTTCGACCATCTTCGTTTTCGCACACTCTATACAGGTGAGTTGAATGCAGGCAAAGCAATGTCGTTCCTGTTTATCTGGCAGACGATGTTTCAAGCATCGCTTGTTGTGGCATCGGCGGCAATCGGCATCGCTAACTACGTGGAGTATCTGCTTCATCCTAATGTGATACCGCCCGAAGCACGGACGTGGGAAAGCCGCATGATTGGCGCAGCGGCAGTTGTCCTTGTTGTCATTGCACTGTACCGGAAAATCGAAACCGTCGGCAAGTTGTCGGTACTCATGTGGGTTGCGGTTTTAGGAACAATGATGTGGATTATTGTTGCAGGGATAACACATTTCAATCCTGCATTTGCATTCACGTATCCGGCGGGTGCGTGGTCGTTTGATGCATCATGGTTCACAGGTCTCGGCAACGCCATGCAGAATACCGTTTATGCGTTTCTCGGTTACTATAACGTGTGCCATTTAGGGAGTGAAATCACCAAGCCGGAAAAGAACATTCCGCGAAGCATGTTGATTTCCATTCTTGGTATTGCTGTACTCTACTGCGCTATGCAACTCAGCGTACTCGGCATCATGCCGTGGCAGGAGGCGGCTCAACACAAGCACTTGATGAGTTTGATGATTGAGTATTGTTATGGCAGCACGGCGGCGCAAGTAATGACCGTGTTGATTCTCTTTGTGGCGTTCACATCGCTCTTTGCCGTTGTACTCGGGTACTCGCGCATCCCGTATGCAGCGGCGCAGGACGGAAACTTCTTCAGTGTGTTTGCCCTCACCCATCCTGAAAAAGATTTTCCGCATATCTCGCTCTTGGTGTTCGGCGCGCTTTCGGTTGTACTCAGCATTGCATTCAATAACATCAAAGACATTGTTGCCATGATATTGACCATGCGAATCCTTGTGCAGTTTGTGGGGCAGAGTATCGGTTTGCTTCTCTATCGCCGCCACGCCGGAGCGGATTCCTTCCCCTACCGCATGTTGCTTTATCCGCTGCCTGTTCTCTTGAACATCGCCATATGGCTGTGGCTGTTTTCATCGCGTGCATCCGAAAGCATCATTCCGGCATTCATTCTTATGGCGGCGGGGCTTGGGGTGTATATCATCAGGCGGATAGTGGAAGAGAGGCGGCTCACATCAATCTGACATACAGTACCATCCGCTCATCCAAACTCATCATTCGCTCATTGCGACTGATTGCAGTTGTCATGCAACGATAGTTTCGCGGCGTTCAATTTCTGAACAAGAACGAATACTTTATCAACCAACAGGAGATACCATCATGAAAACAGCAACGATCCTCGCTTTTGTTTCAATGCTCGCGCTACTTACAGCTTCTGCCGAAGCACGACCAACCAAGTTTGCAGAATGCCGTAATGGTAAAGTCATCATCTGGACACTTGGAAAAGACGGCGCATACCACAGTCAAAGCACCAATCAGTCCTGCAACTTCAAAAAGGATATTGTATTGAGTTCGTCGGTTCACCGTTCAAGCGCAACAGCTCAACCTGTATCACCGGTGCTCAGTGCAAACGAATGGCAGAACTACTATTCGCAAAACAAACAGGCGATGACGATTCTTGAAGATGATGCAATTACTGTCACGAAAAAAGGAAACAAAGCAATCGCAGATAGCATTGCAGCCCCGTAATCTGTCCGCATTCACATCTCAGCACTAAGCGTAATGTCGAAACAGGCATTACGCTTTTATATTTTTTAGCACAGGTTTCGTAGGAGCAGATCTTATTGAACACACAGCGAACTAATCCAACAGAGATAAATTGCCGCATGTCACAACACAGCGTTACAGTTTCCCGTCATAGAGTTTTTATAGAATCACGACTATCTGAACATCATATCGCTTGTGCCTCGCTTCATAGTTTTTATCACTCTGTATTTTTTACTCATCGGAACTGCTGTTTCGCAACAGACCACTGTATTGCGAGGTGTTGTCCGTGATTCAGTTAGCGGAATGTTTTTGCGCGGAGCTACGGTACGGCTCGACAGCGGAAAGACCGGTGCTATCACAAACAAGAACGGTGAGTTCCGGCTGAAATTAGGTGAAGGTGCGCATACGGTTCAGATCAGTATGATTGGCTATCGTGCACAGCGTTTGAATGTCAATACAAAAGATGTCCGGCGCGGCGATACACTTACACTCACAATACTTCTTGCCGAAGCCGCATCCAGCACCGCCGACGTGGTTGTCTATGCCGAAGATCCTGCCGTCCGGCTTATGAGAAAAGTGTTGGAACGTAAACGTCGGCTCGCTGATTCGCTAAATACGTATTCGTACACGCTCTACACGAAGTTTGATGCAAGCACCGACACGGCAACCGCAGGACGCACAAGCGGCAGGGGCGACACCACCACAATCTCCATTTTTGAATCATACTCGAAGGGATACTTTGCAAAGCCCGACCGCTACTACAACGAAATCATACAACGCAGGCAAACCGCGAACATCCCGCCCGAAGCAAACATCGTTGCATTCGGCACAACCATCAACTGCTATGATGATTTCGTCACATTCTTCACCGAACAGATTGCAACGCCGTTTCATCCCGATGCGATTGACTATTACGACTTTGCCATCACCGGAACAATCAACGAAGACGACTCGTTGAAAATCACACGACTCAGCGTGAAACCCAAAGGCGGGTTCAGAAAACTCTTCGAAGGTGTGATTGATATTGACGAGAGAAATCTTGTTCCAGTCAATGCCGTGCTGACTCCGAACCGCGCAGTACAACTCCCCTTCGATGCCACTATTCAGTTCGAGCAAACATTCCAGCGCGAGAAGAATTTTGTTCTGCCGCTCTACATGAGGATTCGCAGCAATGTTCAGGCAAACTTGTGGTTTCTCTTCAGTGCGCGGCTTGATATTAACATCGAAACACTTGTCTATGATGTGTCGGTGAATCCCACACTCGACGAAGGAATTTTCGAGCGGCGGCGCACCGAGGTAAGCAAACAAGCGGATAAATTCGACACAACATTTTGGGCGGAGAAAAGCGTCATGCAACTGCGCCCGGAGGAAGCTGCCGCCTACCGGCAAATTGAAGAATCGCTCGAAAGCGAGGACTCGTCCGTTTCGGCGGGACTCTTCAACCAACTGTTCGGATGGATACCGCGAACACTTGCGTATTTCAGCCGACCGCCGTTCACCGGATTCGACGACATCTTCCGCTACAACCGTGTTCACGGTGCATACCTTGGATTAGGTGCGCGAACCGATGTGGAGTTCATCAGTGATGCTCTGCAAGCAAGTGCAAAAGCGGGATATGGTTTCGCGGATAAACGTATCTACGGCGAAGCAGGTCTGCACTATTTCCTCGATACAAACCGCAAGTACGGTGTGAACCTGACCGGTTACCGCCGCTTGCAACGGCGCGACAATCCGTACATCGTCGTGCCAACAACCATTACCACCTTCTCGCTGTTAAGCAAAAGCGACTACGGCGATTACTACTACAACAACGGCTTCGAGGCAAGTGTGGAAGCGGGTTTCGGGCAGATTCGCTTTATTCGCCGCGATGTGTTTGCACGTCCGACCAATCTGCGGCTCTTCTTCCGGCGCGAATTCCACGAGACAGCCAATGTGAACACACAATGGGCGATTTTCGGAGGCGACCGCAGCTTCCGCGAGAACCCGCCCGTGCAGCGCGGCATCATGCAATCCGTGGGGTTCGAGGCGGGCTACCAGTTCAATCCCTACCGCCGCATAGCCAACTTCGGTGTTGGTGTTGCGGTAGAGCATAGCTCGCCGGCGGTCGGTTCGCAGGAATTTGATTTCACGGCGGCAACGCTCTCGCTTAACCTTCGCACCCGTACGCTTGCACTGATGCGCCTTGACGTTCGCGCCAACGCCGGATATATCCACGGCAATGCGCCGCCGCAACGCTTCTTCTCGCTCGAATCCGCCGTAAGCGGACTTGCCGCCGATGCAGTATTCCGCTCGATGGGCGTGAAGGAATTTTCCGGTGATGCATTTGCATCCGTCTCGCTTGAACATAATTTCGGTGAAGTGATTCCGGGCTTGTTGCGTATTCCGAATATCGCATCGTTCGGTATTGAGTTTATCGGCATCGCCCGCACAGGGTGGACGCGCTTCCGCCCCGAAACAATCGCACAAGAATCGGCAATGAACCGCCCTCTTCTCAGCTCGACAGATGCAACATCAAGCCGCGTTTTTACCGAACTCGGACTTGGCATCAACCGTTTGCTCCTCTTCTTCCGCATTGACATCACCGCCCGCCTTACGCAGCGCAATGCGCCGCAATTCCTCCTTAGTTTTTCAGGCGCAACGCTGTAGGGTATTTGTTGGAAGCGTAATGCCTAAATACACGGGCGATTACGGACCGCGCTTTCAGGTAGCTGGCGGATAGTAGTGAATGTTAAATGTGTGAAGCCGGATTGATATTGTGATACAATTGTAACTCTTGTGACTACCTGTGTGTCTTTGAAACATAGACCGTCCTGCATTGTATTACAGGAGGATTCAACTACTACATACTACTGTTATGAAACATCTTCTTGGTGTCGCTCTCCTATTCTGTGCTGTAATTGCGAATGCACAAACCCTCTTGTGGAAACCGTTGCTTGGTCCGCAGGTAGGTTTCAATAAAGTCATTGCTTTCAATGGTGATACAACATTATGTAATCTGTTCTCCTCTCCTATGTTAGTTATGACAACGGATAGAGGTAAAACATGGATTCAGCATGGCAATACTCTTTTTGACACTGAGCAGCAACATTTCTGGTATCAGAACGGTATTATAACTGTGTTTGCGGGCGAAACACTCTTCCGCAGCAAGGATTGGGGTGCATCATGGTCGTCATCGGGAATGCCTTTAGCGGTACATAAAAGCTACCTCAACGGCGATACGCTCATCATCACGCAAAGGGTTGATTCCTTCGTTGCCGTTTCGACTTCCGGAGGCAATAGCTGGGAGACAAAAAAGTTGAGCCGGAGAGTATTGTTCATCCACATGGGAATGCTGTTCAGCCGCGACAGTACGGGACTGCACCGCTCATCAGATATGGGTGAAACATGGCAACGCATTCGAACTTACACACCCGGCAACCCGGAACGGTTCACTTACACATCCTCAACAAATGGGATTGTTGAAGTGGAGAACCGTGATTCATTGTTAGCTACGAACCTTGAATTTTATGACGGCATAATAAGTGTTTCCAGTGATGGCGGTACCAAATGGGGCGAAGTACATAGAAGCGAGCCGAATACACTGTCATTCATAGTCCGGATACAAGAGAGCATTTTTTTATACTCACACGAGTATAACAAGTCAAACATCCGTATTTCGATCATTGACATCAGCGGCAGTCCGGCATTAAAAGAACTCGGTGTGTACCCTTCCTCTTCATACATGATACGGAATATAAATGCAACCGATGTTGTTATATCAAACAGTTCCAACAGCACAAAGAATACGCTCTATCCACAATCAGGCAAGCCTGTTCCGTTGAATCAAACTTCGCTCAATACCGAAATTGGCTCGGCATTGTATCTGCGTGATATGAACATCTTTTATGCACAGAACAGTGAATTGATACATCATTCTACCAACGGCGGAACAACGTGGACGACAATTAATACAAACGCAAAACTTCAATCATCTCCATTCAATATTGCATGCAACCTTGCGGTGCCGGATGATTCGACAATCGCACTTACAGCATCACCGCAGCGTGGCTTAACTTCACAGCCAACGCTTACTGTTGTTACAAGCAACGGCGGCAAGAAATGGACGACGTATAGTGTAAATTCCAAAATTAGTTATGCCGGATTCTAAAATTATTTTGCGCCGCGCCGG
>JAEUSO010000001.1 GCA_016788605.1 Candidatus Kapaibacterium sp.
GATGTAGCGCTCGTCGTCCTTGATCCAGTGGTAGACACCGTCCCGCATCCAAAACTGATCAACCGTTCCGCCCGCATTGCACCGCACCGCGCACAGGTAGCGTTTCGGGAATCGGTCGGAGTGCGCCGCTGAGAGTATCGAGCGAGCGGAGCGTGAAGCCCGGTACATCAAACCGTTTACGTGAGATGAGTGCGTCTTGGTCTTCGGCTTCCATCCAGAACCAGCCGTCCTGTGTGTCGTCAATCAGCCGGATGCCGTATTCCACCGAGTCGGCGGGCGAGACAAACGGCAGGACGTTGATATTGACGTTGAACATTGAGTCGCGTATCGGCTCGACGCGGATAATGCGCGAATCCTTGAGCGTTGTATCGTACACCACGCCGCGACCGGTTGCACAGGCAATGCGTGCCGTAATCTGCGGGAAGTCGTAGCGTTTGAAACTCATGCCGCCAATGTAGCCGTAAGAGTTTGCCGGACCGTAGCCAAAGACGTAGATGCCGATGCCGGTATCCGCTTCGATTGCATGAACGCCGTCGGTCATAGGCAGCGTGGCGTAGGAATACACCGACGAGGGGATTGGAGTAAAACGTCCGGCAGGAATTCCCGTTCCGTCAAGCAGGATGCGGGGAACGGATGTGGTGGGCGCAACCACGGTAAGGTATTGTTGTTGATACACGCGGTTTACTCTTCCATTTTGTTCGTCACGTTCGTATGCTTGGGCATTGATGAAGCGGTAGCTTTTCAGGAATTGCTCGGCGGGTGGAATGAGCATCATAAACGGGTCGCTGAGATTGTAGTCCGATTGCACACCACGAGGCGGCACATCGCCCGATGTCTTCTTGAATTGCGCGACCAATATCGGATTATTCGAGCGGACGGTTTTTGCGTTGTCGAGGTCGGCTTCATACCGCTGACCGGTCATAAGCATTGTCACTTGTGCACCATTCACAAACACCCGTGTGCTGTCGAATGCGGCGATAACGCGGTAGCGGTCGCGTCCGATCGGTGTTGCATCGGCAGGCAGCGGATATGGGGTAAGCAGTGCTGTGCGACCCCACGTATTTATGGGCGGCAGTTGCTCGATAAGGACATCCCGCGAGACAAGCGCCTGACGGAGTTGCAGCGGAATGGTGGCACGTTGATGACCGGAAAACACCGCAATCGGTTTTGTGGATGTGATGCGCGAGCCGGTCAGGTCGTTGGCTGCTTCGTTGTTCACAAGCGATTGTACAAGATACACATCGCCTTTATTCAATGTGCGGTAGGTGAGCGTATCGAGCGCGATGTTCGCCGTATTCTGAAAACGTATTTCGGTATTGTCTTCCGTTGCTACCACTGCGTATTGCGAGGGCGTTGGGCTTGCATCCCGTGCGTTGATTTGCAGGTCGGCGTTGTAGCTCATCACCATGTAGTCCGTGCCGTTGGCATCGGTGGGCAGCACAAGGAATGCATCGCTTGTGGTGAATGCCTGATTCAGTGCATACACCGTAACTTCCTCGGTTGATGTAAGGTGGAACGACTGCCGTGCAATTTTTCCGTTTTGTGCAATATCCCTGTTCACCGGACCGCCCACGTTAAAGCCGATAAGCTCTTTCAGAAAAAACGGCATTCCAATCGTCAGTACTTGGCGCGGGTCGCGTATTACAGAGTCAATTCTGAACGTTCTGCCCTCGTAATCGCTGAAGCGAAGCGAGATGGAGCAGGGCTTCTCGGCGACCACAAACACATAAAGTGAGTCGGTTTCCTGAACGTTCTGGTCGTTGAGGAAATTCGTATGAAAATTCGGAATGAAGCAAAACCAAAAGTCCTTTCCCTTGCTGTCGGGCAATGTTTCCTGTGCGCTTGAAGATGCAAGCGAGCAGCAGAAAAGAAGCAATGCAAAGGCGGTTGCGGCAAGACGGCGGGCGGAGAGTCGAATCAGTGATGCCGGTGCGGTTTGGGGTATGGTTTGCATAAGGGGTGTCTTCCTTGAGTAAAGCAGCAAGTGGTTTCGGTGAAAATAACACAGAAAGGCGACGAAGGGTTCGGGGAATGTTGATGTTCGTGCAATTCCTGTTTTTCCGTGCCGGATGATGCAAAAAACTCTTGCGCGAAAAGAAGTATCGCTCTATCTTTGCGCCCCGTTAGCCAAAAACGGTTTCGATTCCGCCTTAGCTCAGCTGGTTAGAGCATCTGACTGTTAATCAGAGGGTCCAAGGTTCAAGTCCTTGAGGCGGAGCAACAAAAAAGCCGCATCCTTTATTGGATTGCGGCTTTTCTTTTGGGCGATTATCAAGTATTCATGCGGTTTGCAGAGGTTGGACGTGGTGTAATGCTATTTACTACACTATCGTTCCGTATCGTTCAGCATCTTTCTTTACTTCGCTGTTTCTTTCTTGTATTTACTTTTTTATCGGTGCAATGTCGGTGCAATTACTTTGGACGTACCTGCTCAACTATTGACTTCAACGACGCGGCTCGGTACTGTTTATAGTATTCTGTTGTTGTTCGGATGTCTTTATGGCGTAATAATTCTTTGACGTGAACTATACTGACACCGGCTTCAATGAGTTCAGTAGTGTATGTTTTACGCAGTGCATGGATGCCATGGTGTTCTACGCCTGTTGCCTCACAGGAACGTTCCCAAACACGGGTAATCCACCGAACTTGTGTTCTGTCGTACCCGAATATCGTCGTTGCTCCCTTGTTCAGTTTGTAGGCAGTGGTGATGATAGAGCGCAGTTCGTCGGTTACTGGTATCATATCGTACTTTGATTTGTTCACTTTATTTGTGAATATCAGTACGTCGCCTTTGTCGTCGGTGCGGCGGAGGTCGAGAGTTTCAGTCAATCGTGCGCCTGATGCGGCGATGAATCGGAAGAGGATTGCATAGCGTCGGTCATAATGTTTTTCTATTTCAGCAAGTACCGTTTTTATCTCATCACGGGTGTATGTTTTTATCGGCTTGGATTCGGTTTGTATCAGCCCTTTGAATGACACATGTTCACAGAGTTCCTGCTCGTTGCACCAACGGCAAAAGACGCGAAGAGAGCGCAGTAGCACACTGCGGGCATTGATGCCGTGCGCGGTATGGCTTAGATATTCCTGAATTTGACGCTTGATGTTGCGTGTATCAAGGACGCAATCGCCGTCTGTGATGATAGTTCGAAATGCGTACTCATAACTCTGTTGTGTTTTTGGCGATTTATGCCGCAGGTGTGCTTCTGTGAATTGTAGATATGCTTCCGCTATCGTCATAAATGGACGGTCGGATGGTATGCGTCCGCTTACGGTCGCATCATGCAGTCGCTCTAAGTATAGCAATGCGAGCTTGCGCCCTTGCGGCGAATCCGTATAACCGGTGGCGTGTTGCCGCCCTTTATAGTTCACATACAATTTATTCGTTCCTTTACGGACAAATATCGAACCGGGTGTGACCTGCTTACGGCGTGGCATAGATGCTTACTTGTTTTTTCGCGCCCGCTCTTCCAGTTCGCGGAATGTATAGGATATGCCGATGTTGATACCAAGATTAGAAAAGTTTGCATCACCGAGTGTTTGAAGGTATTTCGCGTTCAAATCAAGATCAACGCCGCTTTCTATTGGATAGCGAACGCCAACTTTAGGGATGAGCGCGAGACGTGTTTTACCGTAGTCGGTGTACGTAACGCTGTCGCTTCGCAACCGGAAGAATGTTACACCTGTTTCAAAACCAACGTATGGCTGCAGCCCTGTGGTTGCAAAGTTATACCGCATTCCTATTGTGACCGGGATAGCTGATAGCGTTGTTTTTTGCAGTGCTTCATTGAAGTTTCTATTACCAACGGTGTAACGCAATGAATCAACACCCCACATCAAAATTCCGGCTGATGCTGATAGAAAAAACCTCTCTGACATCCTGTAATAGTAGCTTGCAGTAAAGCCAAACGACGGGCGTAGCACTGTGGTTACGGTAGTGGCTACGGGTATCCCTGATACGGCAACTGTGAACGGCTCGAAGTAGTTAGCCATAGGTAATTGGATACCAATGTCTGCGCCAAGTTGGTGCGACCACTGCCCTTTGGTTTGGGCTGATGCGGATACTGCTGAAAGCATTGCAACAACGGCAATGATTGTAGTATAACGTGTTTTCATATAGCAATAAAAGTTAGATGGGGAATTTATTATTACTTCGTTATGCAAAACGCCTCGATACGCTTGTACGAATCTTCACATTGCTGCACTGTTGCCGGATTCGTTGAATGCGTGCGGTAGCGTGCTGACCAAGACAAGTCCCGCAACAGGGAAAAATCATCGTGTATTGCTCGTAACCGTTCATCTATCAACCAATCAACATACTTGTACGCAGTTAATGAATTCGGGTTGTGATGCATACGCATATGTGTCAGGTCCTTATATTCATATATGGTTCCTTCTACTTGCAAGCCGAGCGGAAACAATGCGGCAAGTATATGGTGGTATGAGGCATGAAAAAGCATGATTATCTTCCAATCATTGCAATCATCCACAGGAATGTCGCGCAGTTGCCGGTACACGCCGTAGGTATGCTTTGCATGGTCTCGACGGGTATTCTTATAGATTGACATAGTTCAGCAAGAATCCGTCATACATCAGGTGGTGAATATCTTCTTCCGTTGATACTTCGATGCATCGCACCATACAATACCATTTGCGGTCGGGCGGCATCATCTCGCTGGCTATTCTGTACACCTCGCGCACCCTGCCGCTTGCAATATCCCCGGCGGAGAACCCGAACACCGCTTCGTAGGAATTGCTGTGGACGACCTTAATCGCAAGCTTGTTGGGTTTAAGCCCGGTCTTGGATATTACCCTGTTAAACACATTCTCAAGCAGGGTTGTAATCACACCCAAATTCCTGTTGATTTTGTTGGCGGTGTAGAGTGAGATTTTTTCCTCGATGAGAGGTTCGTTTTCTTCCTCCGTCAAGAATTTATTCACTGCATCAATGCGCCCGAGTTCAACACCCTGCGTAAATGCAGTAATCATCTTGTTATTTTGCTCGTCTTCATCAGGCGTAGATTTCTGCCAGTGCAGAATACTATGAATTCCGCTTTGGTGTTGTGCTGTGTGTTGCTGTTGCATTCTACTTGTCCCGTTGTTGATCCTCAAATTTACTCGTTAATCTTATCGGTTTATAGATAGATTTAATGTAGGGCTGTTCTAAATATCACAGTAACACCCAGTTCTTCTACAAACGTCTTAAGTTCGTTCAGAGTTGGGCTGATTACTGATTTACTTACTACATAGAGAAGCAAGTTGTTATCGTAAAATCGTTTTTTGTAATAAACAACTTGACCTATCATTCTCTGCATGTCTGTTGCACTTAGGTTATCAGAAATTTTTATTTCTATGCCAATTTGCCCGTTACCGACATCTATATCAGTTTTAAGAGCAAGAAAGCCGCCAACACTGTATTGTCTATGAATATTTTCTTTACCGAATATAATTGCGAGTTTGTCTGCTATATGTTTTTCAACATCTTTTTCTGATGTCAGCCGTCGCTTGTATATCAAAATATTCAATAGAGCATTTTTTACATTGTCAAGTGTAATAGGATTATATTCTTCCTTTGCAATAACACTTATGTTCTCAATTTTATTGTTTTGGTAGTCATATCCATTAGTGTCTGATAAGAAAAGTTGATATATATCTTCGGATAACTCAATTTTTATTTTCTTTACAGTACGCTTTCTTCGAACTACGCTCAAGTGCAATGCGAGGTTGTCATAAATAAACTCTAACTTCTGTCGGAATATGTCACTTTCCCTTAAAACACGAACTTTACATAGATGGTCAATAGTTGTAAGTAGTTCGCTTATTTGGGCTTCGGTAGTATGGTCTTGTTCGACCAATTCAAGATACTTACTGATAATAGTTTTCTGAACAACAAACTCCATATCAGTTCCTTCTTGTCTTATCGGTTAATGGAGCGTTCAGGCGAAGGTGAGTTTGTAACTCCTGAATCGCTCTGACTTTTATCGGCTACTTGTTGCTCTAACAATGATATAATCTTCTCTTTATCTTCCAAACGTGCCTCGTAGGTCTCACGGATGAAGCGTATGAACTCATCACGTTCATATTCAAACTTCTTTACTATCTCATCAGGCAGCGGAGCAGGTGCAGTATTGCTATCTAAATAGTATCCTTTTGCCCGTAATCGCTCACGAACGCTTGCACCGATGTTACGGACACCATGAAGATAGTTTGATAATTGACCAATAGTCATACCAAGTTCTTTTGCCGCTTCTCCCTTTGTTTTGTACTTGCTGACAAAATCGTTCAATATCTCTAAATCAGTCATATTTCTATCATTGTAAAAATTTTTCTTGCTTTCATTATTACATTGTAATAACTTCGCACCGGAGTTCAAATTATACTATTACAAATATACAACAAATGAGTACTGAAGTTGATTATCGGCTACTGCTCTCGAAGAAGCCATATCGTGGCATAATTAGCGAAATAGCACGCGAGCGTGGGGTAACTCCTACTGCGATATGCAAGACACTCAACGGCAACAGAACGAAATCAGACCTCGAATTACTGATAAAGCAAAAAATGCGCGAGCGCGAAGCCACCGCCGCCAACCCGGTATAGCATCCCGACGGTGCGGGTCCTGTACATAGTGCTGCTGGTAACACACTATCCGTATATCATACAACAGGGCTTACAACCCGCACCGTCAGGGTTCTATGAACCACATTCAACCAACGTAGTTACAACCTATGAAAACTATTTTTTTTCATCATTCCGGCGGTTTTTTGTACGCAACACGGGTGCAATCCGGGACGCACTTTTTTGCGGGCATGAAGCGGCGGAATGAGACGGAAGAGCAGTTCAAGCAGCGGATAGAAGCTGCATTTATTCACTAACCGTATAGCACATCATGGCTAAGAAGAAATCCGCACCTGCGGAAGCCGAAGCGGACAATCAAACCGCTCCAGAGCCGAAAGCGAAGGGCAAAAAGCGGACAAAGAAAGACGATACGCCCGCACCGCCGCAGGATTCGGGGGTAATCGTACCAGGTTCGATAGTGTATTAGTTACGCAATAGTGTTCACGTGCTGATGAACACAGGGTGGTGATGGTTCATGCGTGGGGTATGCCCGCAGCAAGTTCGATTCTTGCACACCCGCTCGATATTTATTCATCATTGATGTAAGCCAATGAAAACCACACACAAAGCCACAAAGCCCCCGCAGAGGCAAAAGTATCTGCTCTCGCCGCTCGACGTTAGCCGGTTGCTGCCGGGTTTATCTCACCACATAACACGCAAGCTCATGGAGACAGGGGACATAGTCAGTTTTTACTGCGGCACTCATCTAAAAACCACTACCGATGCAGTTGAAGCGTTCAAAGTGCAACTAAGCGCAGGCAAAGTATCACTTCCGGGGTTTATCGAGCCAGTTCGGAGGCGCAAATGACAGGTACAGGTCACCTTACACGAATGATAGCATGGTTCATCATGCAGTGTATTGTTCACAACAATCAGTTCTTGGCGCGTGTGGCACACCGGATACACCGTTGTATCTCGCGCACTCCGGCTTATATCGCTGCCGAGCAGTGTTTGTCGTTCATAGCATCACGCATAGGGGGTAAGAATGCCAAGGAGCAGTAGCGATTTCTATACACAATCAGTGAGTGTCAAAGTTCCAGAATCTCTTGATAACTACCGCGAAATAGGAACATTGACGATGTGGGCGCATTACCTCTGTCTGTACCTGCATACATACGCAGAGAAACGACGTGATGGTCTTTTCACTCACAAAGTACGCAAGGTGTCGGATGATACTGGAATGCCACTTGAAACTATCTACACCGCATTAGATGATCTTTCACGGATACGCTATTCCACAACCGAACAGCCGTTGGTTGTCTTTGATGCCGGCTTGATATTCCTACCTGACACGGCTTTCCTGTATTTACAGAAGAACTTCACCTATCGCAAACAGCACTTGGCGAATACCCTGAAGATGTTTTCAGATTTTCCGGGTGCGGATAAATCACAGCCGAATCAGGCGTTCGTGGCATGGCAAAAATTCTTTGAAGAAATGCTGTTCGAGATGCGGGAGGATACCAAGTTCGGGGAACATCAAAAGAAGGTTCAGGCGGAGGCAAAAGTAGCCGCATTTGCACCGTCAAGTTTTATCAATCAAACACCGTACCAATCATCACCCGCGCCGCCCGGATTACTGATGAATTTGCCCCATACCGTACCGAGAAATGGCGTGTTGGATGAAGAGAATAACGATTCCGACGAGCAAGATGACCACAGAACATGACGTACCGATTTCCCAAGATGACGTACCGATTTCCCAAGATGACGTACCGATTTCCCAAGATGACGTACCGAATTGGTGCATCATCTCCACATGACGTACCGAATTGGTGCATCATCTCCACATGACGTACCGAATTGGTGCATCATCTCCACATGACGTACCGATTTTCCAAGATGACGTACCGATTTTCCAAGATGACGCACCGTTTTTTGACTTTTTCGCACATCTAATCTATGAATCTATTAATCTATAGAATAGATACTAAATACCTTAATGGAAAGGGTGTGGGAAAACCAAGCATAAGCGACGCGGAGAAAAAAAATTTTTAGCAAACAAATGGCGATGAGAAAAACGAAACATAAAACCGGCAACCCCTACACAGCCAGTGAATGGCGGTGGCGGTTGCAATGCAAGCACGAACCCGAAGCGGTGATAGCGCAGATAACCCGTGTGCCTGTCGGCGATGTGCCGCAGTTCCGCCACGCGGCGGATGTGGCTGCAACGCTGCTCGAATATGCCATTCGCCGCTACGACACGTTCGGCGAAGTTCTGACCCCGTTGTGTTGGTTGTGGTCGCTTCGCTTCCTCGCGGATGAACCGGACGCAGTGGCAGTCATCGAGCAATCCATCAACAACGGCGGCAAGGTGTTCAAGCAGTTCTTCCCGGTTGCGGGCGATACAACCTACCCGGAGCGTCCTCGCCGCATTCGCTACGCCATGCGGACGAGCCGCAAACTGCGTTCCGAGCCGTTGCACTACGTCGAGACAGTCCTCAAACCGCGAACGACTGTGTATGCCGAAAGCGCACCAATACCAACCGTCACGATAGTTCAACCGGATTTATTCACCAATCAAACCGTAAAGCCATGAGCAAGGATGAATTTGATTTTGAAAAATGGATAGCCGCAACGCTCGATTGGGTGGCACAGCCGAAACCTTGCGGGCGCGACATCAACCTCTCGAAGCAAGAACGTGAATTGCTTGCGGCGCAACTTCGCACGGACGGCTTCACGTTCGAGCAAGCGAACAAAGCGTATCACTGGATTAGTCGCGGACAATGGAATCCCTACAAAAAATCCTTGGAGTACAGCGACTTTTTCCCCTACCAAGAGACGATTCCCGTTGCCGAACACAACCGCATCATGGAATCGGCGACGCAGAAGGCGTACAACCAAGGGTGGAACGCCCACAGCCGCCAAATTGAGCAGCTAAAACGCTCCGGCGTGATGAATCCGAATGCCGGAGCGGAGAAATTCGACTTCGACATGGGGCGCGATTACCTCGACACGCGCAACAAACTTTCCGATTTACAGAAATCCCATAACGAATTGCAGCAATCACACACCGAAATCAGCGCAATTCTTGAAAAATTAGTACAAATTGTTGCCAACAAACTCGGAACAACCGTCACTCATCGTTCCGTCGAGGCGCAATTAGACGCAGCGTTTAGCGGATATGCACAGGGCTTTTCGATGCAAAACTCTTTTCCGGTTTCAACGCCCCTACAATCAACGGAAGCCATAGAGGGAAAGGAAATTATAGCCGAAACCATTACGGATACAGGTAGCAACCCCACGGCGGCACAAAACGATAATGAAGGGGTTCACCATGACTGGTAATGAGCTTCGGGAAATGATGCGGCTTTGCGGGCTTAGCCAAAAACGCCTTGCACAGATGTGTGCATTCAACACAAAATCGAAGGTGAGCCACTCGGTATCGAGAGGTAAAGGGCAGGTAGAACTGATTTACGAAGTGTGTTTCGAGAATTTCCTCGGTAAGAAACGCTACGAAGGTGCATTGGCACGGGTTGAGGAGATATGCCGCGAGAAGTATCCGCATCAGTACCATCAGCACGCTCCGGAGCAAGGTCCGGCGCAAGCTGAGCAATCGCCCGAACCGAAACACAGGGGTTCACAGGATGAACTATTCGGCGATGCAGAGGTGGTAGATGAGTAAGAATTTACAAATCCTCACCTATCCCGGCGGGAAAGGGCAAATGACCGACTGGATTATATCACAGTTGCCGAAGCATCGCGTGTACGTCGAGCCGTTCTGCGGCTCTGCGGCTGTGTTGCTCAATAAGCCCGTTGTGCAAATGGAAGTTCTCAATGATGTCTTCAGTGAAATTGCCACACTCTTCATGGTACTCCGCGACGCTCCGGAGCAACTTGCCGCATTGATTCAGTTCACGCCCTATTCCTACGAAGAGTTCTATGCCGCTACAACGCTCGAACCATACATGACACCGCTTGAACAAGCGCGGAGAATGCTCATCCGGTCGTACATGGGCTATGGTAGTAAGGCGACACAATACCACAGCACCGGTTTCCGCCGTCCGTCGCTGCAAACATGGTTCAATGCAATCGAGCAATGGCGCGACCTCCCCGGATTGGTGTTCGATGTATCGGAGCGGCTGAAACGCTGTGTGATTGAATCATGCGATGCAATCGAGTGTATGAAACGATGGGATACACCCGATACCCTTATCTATGCCGATCCGCCGTATATGCCCAGTACCCTGCGCCACAAGGCGGGATTGTATAAGCACATGATGACACCCGAACAGCACGAACAGATGCTGAACTTCCTTACCACATGCGACAGCAAAGTGATTGTATCGGGCTATCACAGTGAACTTTACGATGACTACCTGCACACGTGGCGCATATCAACCCGCACCACACACACACAAGCCAATACACAAGCGACAGAAGTTTTGTGGTTTTCGCCCTCGTGCGAAAGCAATCAATTATCATTCATTACCTAGGGTCAGCATGAAACAGTTTGACGACACAATCAACGACATCAACGAGAACGGCTTCACGTGGAATGAGCGACTTTACACCCGTTCGGGAATGAATGCGGAACTGCTTCGCGTCACATACACCGACCGCAGCCATCACCCGCTGTTCGTTGTAGAGATAAGCAACGAAGATAAATCTGTAACGAAGCTCATCTACTGCAACAAATACGGTCACTTCCTCTGCTACGCAAACGACACCTACCGCCAATGGGGAATAAAGGAATGGGGCTACATCCGCTCCACGACAGCGTACATCCAAAGCCGTGGCGGGCATGACCTCGATATTGTCAATCACCGCACCATCGTTGTTCCGATTCGCACGTGGTTCAGTTTGCTGTGGCAGAAAATCCAAAAGTTTGGTTCGCGTAACGTGAAGGAATCAACCGGAAGGGGTTCGCTATGACAATAACAGCAAAGAAACCGGCACTGCCCCATGCCGATGCGTTCACGATTGCAACAACACTTCTGCAAGCTATCATCCCGTATTCGTTCAACGCACGGACAGCCGGTTCGCTCCGGCGCGGGCAACCGGTGGTTGGTGATATTGAAATCATCTGCATTCCATACGTCGAGCAAACAGAATCCGATGACCTCTTCAACAGCAATTCACAAGTCATCCGGTCGCCCTCATTCATCAAGGCGATTCAGGATTTGCGTATTGATGGTGAAACGCTTGTGGTTATGCGAGGCAGCTATGCAAGCGGACGCTACGTTCGATTATATCACTCCCGGATTGACTTCGACCTCTTCATGCCCGAAGCCCACGACTACTACCGCCAGCTTGCCATTCGCACAGGTTCGGCGGACTATTCACGCTCTGTGATTGCCGCAGCGTGGGTGGCAAAAGGGTGGCGCGGAACAGCCGACGGCTTGCGGTTGGAATCGCAGTGCAAACTGGTAGCCGAAAATCAATGGAAGTGCATCCACGCGCATCCTGAACTGCCGCCGGTATGGGGCAGCGAAGAAGAGTTCTTTGCATGGCTTGGTATTCCGTACCTGCATCCCTCGCAACGCTATGTGCCGCAACCGGAATGGAAGCGGCTTGGCAATACAAAATCATTCTAACAATCGCCCCGCAAAGTGCAGGGCGGATTACTCACTAACTTATTTATATCACATGCCAGTTGATGTAGAATTGCCGCTTACGGCACAACCGACAGCAGAGGACTTAGCGCAGATTCACAATGCGTACAAACAGATGCTTACGATGCTGAACAGCATAGACAGCTCGCCCGATTCGCAAGAGGAGTTTTTAGTCATCGCGCTCCATATCCCTGCGGGCGGAGGTATCCTGAATAATTGCATACTCTCGAAGTTCAGGAGCAGCAGTCCGGGAACGGCGTTAATCAACACGTTTTACCAACGCCCCGACATAGCAAATGTCATGAAGAATACGATTGACATTTCCATCATTGCCCGCAACCTTCAGGGCAAGGTAAAACATGACGACGGTAGGGATTACTCACAGGATGAGTTAATCACATACGCAAAGCAATACTACTTCGGTCAGCTTATGATGCAGCAAGAGCAGATACGCAAGCGCGAGGATGAATTAGCAGCCAAAAACAAGGCGGCGAAAGAAACAGTGCATTGAGTATGAAAATGATTTCTATGCAATGGACGACTGATGCTAACGCACCTTGATTTATGCAGCGGGCTTGGTCAGTTTGCTTATGCCGGAGCAGAGATACCCGGATTGACAACATGTGCATTCTGCGAGATTGACCCATACTGTCAAGCCCAACTGCGATACAATTTTCCCGATGTTCCAATCGAGCCGGATATACGAACACTTGACTACACACGCTATGAACACGCAAACTTTATCACCGCCGGTTTCCCCTGCCAAAACATTTCCATCGCCGGAAACGGCGAAGGGCTTAACGGCAGTAAATCAGGCGTGTGGCACTCTGTCTATGATGCTGTTAGACACATTAGACCCGCATACATTGCAATCGAAAACACACCTGAACTTGTTCGACGAGGTCTTGGAGTTATCTGTCAGAACCTTGCCGGAGCAGGGTATGATATTGCGTGGCGAATTATATCGGCTGCAGAGTTCGGCTATCCCCATCGCCGGAGGCGTATCCTTGTGTACGCTACCAACACCCACCGCATCCGACGCGATGCGATGTTGCTTTACAGTAGAGCAGTTGAACAAGTCATTTCTGAATCGCAAGAAAAAGAAGTACCCGGCTTGGCGCGGGAATTTGAGCGACTACGTAGCCCACAGTTTTGGTCACATGATTACGCCAACCTTTGTGCGTTGGATAATGGGTATTCGCACGAAGAGAACGCCGCCGACATCCACGCTGCGGGCAACGCAGTAACGTATCATTATGCACGTGTTGCAATGCAAGCAACAGCACTGTTTCATAACATTATTCACAACGTAAAGGAGAACCAATAATGAGTACAGAACAAGCATCACAACCAATAGACATCGCCAACTGGGCGATTATGGAATTGATGGGACACCGAACCGTAGCCGGTTACGTGACGAGTGTTATCATCGGTTCGCACGTGATGATTCGCATTGACATTCATTCAAGCGAAGAATCATTTGCACCGGTGACACAATTCTACAACCCGTCGGCTCTCTATTGTCTCTCGCCTACAACCGAAGAGATTTGCCGACGGTACGTTGCCAACAATTCATTCACAAAGCCAGTGTACAGCTATCAACTTGCACTGCCTCAACCTGGTATAACGGAGTTCGATGATGAGTAACCGGAAGAAGAAAAACATCGTCGTTTTGATGAAGGCATGCAACATTATTAATATTGGGATTATGGTCTTAGTAGTGTTACCATACCTGCTGCATTGTGTTAGCAACGACACTGCACAACATAACACGCTGGCAGTATGGATAGGTCGCCTGTCAATCATCTATCTTTTAGTATTCACTGGATTAAAGATAGAGGTGATTCTCTCGACGTATCGAGACATATATAAAGGAGTGAAGTGATGAGTAACTCCAAGCAAAAAATCTTCGTAGCATTCATAAAGGCATTCAGTTTTATAGACATTGGCATTACTGTATTTATGATGTTGCCCTACCTGATGCATTCTGTTAGCAATGACACTGCACAACAGAACACGGTGGCAGTATGGATAGGTTACCTTAGTATCATATATATCATGCTATTAACTGGGTTGAAGTTAGCGACGTTTACCGAGGCGCATCGAGACATAGATAAGGGAGTAAAGTGATGAGTGACGCAAAAAAGAAGTACGCCGGAGCATTGGTAGCAGCGATGATGGTAGTTCGTGATAATTCGGATTCACAACTGAAAGACATCATTGTCATCAATGAGAACACTGAAAAAAACATCGTTGAAAGGTACAATAAGAATTTGGATGCAATGATTGAGAATGCCCGCATTCGTAACAACAAAGGAAAGATGTTATGACACACACAATACAAATCGCCGTCACAAATGAGCAGATGGACGAAATGATTTCTTTTATCATAGGCATTGAGTATCTGTATTCAGTGCTATATCCCAACGTCAAACTCGATTTGGATAATGAAATTATACTCTTTCACGGATTCATTCACATAGTGAATACTATTGGCGTTCACATCTATGGTAATGAATATCAAAGCCGTAAGGATGCG
The DNA here is from genome assembly GCA_016788605.1 of Candidatus Kapaibacterium sp. GTDB lineage: Bacteria > Bacteroidota > Ignavibacteria > Kapaibacteriales > NICIL-2 > JAEUSO01. The sequence goes on from JAEUSO010000001.1 coordinate 14,707, forward strand.
ATTTCAGGGAAAATCCGACCGTTGTTTGACAAACATTTTTTGGATGATGCAGAACCAACCACGCCGGATACTGACATCAGAAAAAAAATAGATGTTACAAAGCCGGTAGAGTTTGTCGGTAATGATATACCCATAGTATCTGCGTTCAAACAAAAGCGTGTTTTCATAAACGCTCTATTCAAGGATAGGATGGTACTATGTGATTATGATGAATACGGTTGCAATGAAGAGTATCATTCATCAATGCAAATTCGCAATACAGATAATCAGTGACAACCGATCCGTAACAACAAAGCCCGGCTGCATAGCGCAACCGGGCTTTTCTCTGTAAGTATGTCTGTAAGTATAGGGGTATAGTTCTACTTTGTAGAAGATGCTTTCAGTTTCGCTTCCTCTTGCAATTGCTTCTTCAACTTACGCCGCCGTGATTGCATTTTTTTCTTGTTCATAATCGCGCGGAACTCTGCAAGTTCTTTATCAGACCACCTGCCGGGTACGACGACAAAATCAACATCTAATGGTTCTCGAATCATTCAAACCTCCAAAAGCTTTTGAAATACCTCTCAACTAACTTTCTTGCACGTGTTTCATCAATATGTAATCGTAATGACCTGCCGACTTGCTCTGCACCTAAACTTTGTATGTAGTGCTGAACCAAACCGGATTTTGACAAGAATGCAACATATCCCTGATAGCCACGCTCGAACGCTGTTTTACAGGCAAATGCAAACATGTTGCCAGCTACTCCACGATACATCCTTTTCCTGCCTTGATTGTGCTTCGCAGAGTTAATCAAATTTACGAAAATATGGTCTCCCATATCCATAATACTGATAAGCCCTTGTATGACAGACGGATTGCCGACGACAGTTAGTTTGTACACCTCCGTTTGTTGTTGTTGTATCTCATCTGACCAATCAAAACTCCAGTCGGCGCTATTCAATTTTGCAACGTCGGCGGGTGTCATCCTTGTACAGACCGTATCGAAGGATTCCCCCTGTGCGTTTTCAATCGAGTTCGTGAGTTTATCAACGGTGATGGAAATTTCCCGTTTGTACGGTGTTTTCATGGATGAGATTGTGTTAGGTGCAATCCGGGCGCACACGTACCGTTTCCTTGCAATTCCAACGCTTGCGGAGAACTGTAACCGGTACGTCCGCATCAGTTTGTTTAGCAGGGCGGAGATACCAGTTATCGTATGTTTTTTCGGTGTTACAGCAGCACTTCTTTTTGCCGGTGGAGGTACGGCAAGGCAATACCACCACTTTCACGCACGAGAGCGCACAACGCGCCCCGTAGCCGCCTTCTGCGCTCTGTGTAGTGCTGTTCCATGTGTAGCCAAAAAGGTCATCGAGGTACAGGGCAAAGAAGTACGTGCCGGGTTCGAGCGTTGTTGTGATAATTGCATTCACTGCGAGCTGTTCCACGGGAAGTGATGCGCCCAAGAGGTGATTGCAATTATTCGTGCTGTCTATGCGCTGTTCTTGGTCTAAGAACGTGCGTGTTTCAGCCAATGCCTGTTTAGAATACTGAAACCGGAATGTCATGTCGCGCCCGTTGCCGGTAACGCCCATGAAGCGGTTGTAGCCCAACGCAGAATGCTTATCATATTCACCGAGCCAATCGTAGCCCGTTTCAGTATTGATCCTGTTCAACTTGTCGTAGTTCCCGCTGTTCCGGTCTTGCTCGAAAACGTCTGCAAAATTCACCGGTACATGATACATGTTCAATCCCGTAGGTTGCTCGAATGCAAGCGGCAACACCGAGGGATTGTTTTTCAGGAACATATTCCCCATGGCTGTACGCAGCTCATCCATCGGGCAAAGGGATTCATTCGTTCGTGCAGGGCGCACGTACCGGAGGGATACGTTTGCGTTCTGACTGATGCGAATGCCGATACCATTGCCAAGTTCCCATGTGTCGAGGAATGGAACGTACAAGTTCACGTGCGTGGCTTTGCAACGCTCGATAACGATTGTCTGCTCCTTGGCGCGGCGCACCGGAAGCGTACCGCACATTTCGCGCTGTTCGTGGTTCTGCAACACATATTCATTCACCAAATCAACGAGCGTCCGGCGGCGGCGGGTGCCATTCAAAACTTCGTACCACCACGCCACATCCCAACGGCGAGGAAAGCAGTATTGAGCTATGCGAGACCAGTAGCGTTTGTTGTTCACACCACAGGCGGGCTGTCCTTGTAGCGAATCAGTCCATGAATCATACCGTTCTTGACACGTTACGTTGTCCTGCGGGCATGGAAATGGGTTATCCCAGTCGTAGATTGGGGGCGACCATGTTTCTTGCTCCTGATATTGTTCTGTGTCATCGGCGGTGATTTCCACCGATGTGCCGGATGCGGTTGGCGGAGGTGGAGCGGGTGGTAGTGTCTCTTCCGTCGTCTCGTCTGTTTTTGTTATCGTGCGTGTGGTAGTGTTGTTGTCTGAACACGTTTTACACGGCGATGAGAGATACCGTGTGATACGTCCGCCGCTCCGCTCGAATATCTCATACACAGGTCCATCGGCAGTATTGGACTTAAAACGAACGCGCCGGTTGGGGTCGGATGCACTGCCATCATCATTTGTACCCCAACGGATTGGATTGCGCCCGGTTGCGCCGCCCGCACGGGTGATGAATCGCCCTTTGCTGTCGCAGCCCGTTTGCGAGCCGTTGCGAAGCGCGTCACGTAGTGATGATGCGTTGCGAATCATGTTAATCGTAGAGTGAGGGTAATACAACGCCGCCAAGTGCCGCCCCGCCCGCAACCCACAGCGGATCAATCGAGCGCGTCATGCTGAACGACATTACCGTGCCTACCGCCGCACCGAACAGCAATCCTTGCCAGTTGAACGCCATGCCACCGTCGGCAAGCCCGTCATTGAGTGATTGTACAGGTTCTTCGTTCTTCACACCTCTAAGTTCGTAGCTCATAGCGCGGTACATTCGCCCCGTGCTGTCGGCAATGATATACCCGTCCCCGGATTGCCGCACAATTCGGTACGGTTGATTGTTACCGCGATAAACGACCGCTTGATTGATGCTATACATACGCTTTTCCTATAATGTATGAGTTAGATTTTTGCTTGATACCAAAGATTGGGAACGGCGACCCGATAACTCCGTCGCGGTGTTTCAGGAGCGTTGCAACGCCACTGTGAACGTGGACGTTGAAATCAACCATGTTTGCAAGTCGCGGGAATCCTTCATACTGCCGTCCGTCCTTCGTGGAAATCAAGTTGAAGATAAACGAGACCGCCGGAAAATCTTCCATGAGTGCAAACACATCTTCCTGCTCGACGTGCCAAAATTGCAGCGAATCAATGATACAGAACATAATGTCGGGATGGTTACGCAGCGTGCTACGCAGTCCGTTGATGGATAGCGAATCATGGAAGAGAATATCCTTTGTTATCCGCATACGTTTTGCCCGTTCGCCGACACGTCCGTCTTTAACTTTTTCTTCAGTAAGCACTACGAGCGTCTTACCGTTGCGGGCAAGGTCGTCTGCAATCATCAATATGAGCGATGATTTACCCGAACCCGGAAGCCCCCACGTTATGCCCGTGAATCGTCGTTTGAGTGTACCGAACAGCTTTGCAGTGCGGAACAGTCGCACAGGCGTTAATTGCACAGCCACAGCGTCGCGCAGCGTGTAGAATTGCTCTGCGGCGCGGTCGTTCAATAGTTCATGCTCGATGCAGAAGGGTTCAACCGTTTCCGTTCTTGATTCAATACAAATCTCGTCGTTGGTAGGCACGTCGGTTGCCACGTCGGATGCAGCGATGATTGCATCGTTAGCGATCCTATCACGGAGTCCAAATAATCCCTGTTGGTCGTTACTATTCAGATTGCCTCCGCGTTCGCGCAGTGCAAGTAATTCGCGTTGCACAGCAAGCACAACATCGGTGTATTTAGCAACTACCTTTTCGCGGAGTTCCGGTGTGTACTTATCAGCGTGTGCGGCTATCTCATCCAGCTTGCGTTCCAACGCTTTTTTCGCTTCGGCAAGTTCTTTTTCCTTCTCGCGCAGGGCTTCATCATACATCTGTTGTCCTGCATCGCGTCCGGCGTAGTTGTTCAGGTTGAGCGGCGTTTCAGGTGAGGATTCTATCTGTCCGAACGGAAACCGGTTCAGAATAACTTTTTCGGCAAACGTACTGAACTCATTACTGTTTGTGAATCGCTTGCCTTGTGTTTTGTAATTCGCCCGCAGGTAGTCGTACATTTCGTTTTGATGCTGCCGCGTCAAATCAGGATATGCCTCTACAACCTCGCCAATCCATCGTGCCATGCTTTCTACGTCTTTATACTCGTCGCTGGCACGGCTGAACGTGGCTAAGTCGGCAATTACCTTGCTCTCGCTGTCAAGGAGTGATAGCAGAAACACCGTTCGGCATGATTTATCATACAGAGAACGGCATGTCTCCTCGATTTCCTTTTTCGTCCGCGCCTTGCCACGGAGCAGACGCAGGTACTTTGCATTCTCGGCGTTGCTTTGAGCGCGGGTGCTTGCGTTGTCGGTATAGGCAATTGCGATTGCCTCTTCTTCGGTGATGTTTTGAAACACGAAAGCCGGGAAATACTCTTCGTTCAGTATCCGCAATGCTGATTCTCTGTGATGACCGCCAAGCACGTAGTAAAACCCATCAGGAGCAAGCCACAGTTTAAGGGGGTCAAGTTTCTTCCTGTCGAAGTTGCGAACAATTTCATCAACCTTATCTTTCGAGAAATCAGATCTTGGTTGAAATCGCCGTGCATCAGTCCGCACCAAGTGTGCATAAATCATTTGCACACCCGAATCTACTGATTGCGTTGGTGGTACAGGTGGTGGTGATTCCGGTTGTGGTGGTGTCGGTGTTGCTTGCTCCGGTGTCTCTTGGATGGCTGTTCGTTTGGATTGGTTTGCCTGTTGCTCGCGCAGAAACTTCGTCGAAATATAGGTTGCTTCTTTCGAGCGTAAATTACCTTCGTCATCAATGTATTGCGAGCCGGTGCGTACCGATGGTTCGGTATTTCCTTGCAATGCAATCAAGTCATCAACATACATCACGAACCATTCGTCTTTATAGTCATAGAGACGCACAACATCTACAATTTTATCACCTACTTGTTGGCGTGACAACTGTGCGCCAAAGTATGAGCCGTACTGTCTTTTAATAGATTCTTGAGCTTCTTTATCAATGGTGCTTGACCATTGCAGCACTTTAATATACTTCGAGCTGTGTATATCGCCTGTGTAGTCAATATGGTGAGATGCACTTCGAGCGATAACCATTTTCCCGCTACGAATCTCGCTTTCCAAAACCTTCCGGTTCACAGTAGTACCACTACCGGCATACATGTTTATTTTACGCCCTGCTTCGCGCTCTACGGTTTCTTTCTTATCAATCGAATCCACATTCACTATTTCACCAGCCGCCACAACATCATCAACATAGGCATAATACACGCCGTGCGTTGCAATGACAGGGATGTTACGGTACGTTGTCACGATTCCACGGCGACCGTAGCTAATAGCAACAGCATTGTAGTATTCCTCTTCAATAGTATTATGTATGCCCTTGTATCGCTGATGCTGCTTTTCCTTGAATGCCAACCCTAATAACTCATTTCGTCCAACCCAGTAGGGCTGCATTACCCTGTATGTTTCGTCTTCATTCGGAGCAAGGTTGTGCAAAGAACTCAATGGTAATTCAAGACCTTGTTTGAACTCGCCGGATACTCTTCGTTTGATGTTACGCTGCATGATTATACCAACAACCCTACCGTCCATCCATTCACGTTGCAACACATCTGCGCGCACTTTTGTATTCATCTTGCTCATGTCAATGCGACGGGATTTTTTACGTTCCTCATCTTGCTTTGCAGAACTCTTGATTTGCTCTACCAGCGATACATCCTTTGTGAGCGGAATACGCTCTGCATGAATAGTAAATCCCCGACCCCACGAGCCGACTGTTTCCATCGTGGGTATTCCCTGCGATAGCAGCTTTGCCCTACGTGCATTCTTATTGGCATTGGTGTTACCATTGTATGTTTCGTATCCATCGCTGTACTTACTCTTTTCGACAAGGAGAAAGGTTTTATCTGTTCTTTTCCATGAGTTGCCCCACGCATCAGTAACAATATCTCCCGTTGTTGCTGTTTCCAACCACTGCACTGTTGTTCCCGTTGCTGATACTGGCTTTACTTCTTCAACCTCTTCCGGTTCAACAATCTCTTCCGGTTCAACAATCTCTTCCGGTTCTTCTGCCGGAATTGTTACGCTCTCTTCTGAACGCATCGAAAACAAATCATCTTGATTGACAACAGCAGGGAGCGCATCGAATGGGCGAGTGCGCTCCTCTGGTGTTGGCGCAGTTGGTGAAGGGGGGGACACCGACCGTTTTTCCGTTTTTAGTGTAGCCGCACGCAACTTGGTAACTTTATGCCCTGCCTTTATATCATCCCATGATATGCCCGCAAACGTGCCGTCGGCAAACTCAACGTATCCGCTTGTGGCGGAGACGGCTCGAAGCCAACCGTTTTTTCCTCGTGCATATACGTCCATCCCTACCGTATAGGTAGTACGTCCTATGGTTGCTTTGGTATATCCGTTCTGATATTTTTTGGGCAGTTGCATACAGCAAACAATGTTATTATGACAGCTTCGCCGAAAACTTTTTAATACGTGGCTTGGTCTTGCAATTCAGCTTGGCTTCATCACTTACTGACTTTGCTTTCTCGCGGTATTGCTGACCTAATTTAGTAGCACGTGCGGTAGCTCTTGTAAGTTCTGATTTAAGTTTATTCAGAGACTTCACTGCCAACTTTTGCTTTTTGGAACAAAGATTTGGATTGTTTTTTTCTTTCTCTGCACGTGCTTTTGCCCTCTCAACAGTTGCCTCATATTTTTTCTTCAACGATTCGGCAGATGCATACAGTTGCTTTGCCGATTTAGGTTTGTTCGATGCCATGATTCTACTCCAATAAAATGTTAATGATGTGCTATCTCTCTGTTTTGTATTACCATTTGCCTGCGTCGCAATGCTCTACATGTTTCGTGATACTGTGTTCGCCTGTGAATTTGGTTTTCTCACTCACCGGACATCCGCAGAGTGAACACGTATCATTGATGTTGTTTGTACACGTTGAGCATATTGACATTCTTTTGCGTGATAATGCCGTTTCGGGCAGAAGTTGCGCTGTGACATACTTCACCGCTCCAGTTGCATTATGACGGATTTCCTTCATGTTAAGAATCATTGTAGTAACTCCTAATTTTGGTTTTTAATCGTGGATAGAGATACGCTATTGCCAGTGCTATCACCACTGCCACTAATGATGTTGTTACGATACGCACAACATTGTTTTCAACCCTCTGCATGAACGACGGGCGTTCTGCGGGCGGTATCAGTTGTACGATATGCGTTGTGTCGCGGTAGATAATCCGAACCGTGTCCGGCTGCACATGCACATAGAACCGTTTTTCCTGCGGATAGTATTGAATACTCATCACCGTATCGCGCCCGCGAAGCCGCAGTGCTGCAATCATGGAATCAGTGATGGTATGGGGAATCAAGTTGCTGTCTATCACTACGGGCGGAACTACCGTGATAATGCTGTCTTTCACTACCAATTTTTCACGTTGTATCACCGTGCCGCCACAACCTGCGCTCCACGCACCAAGGAGCAACACAAAAAGCGTTAGAATAACCGTAGCCATCCAGTACAGTAAGAGTTTAGCGAAACGCTGCATACAGACCTCCTGCAAGCACAAATGCACCTGCGATAATCAAACCTGTATTTGTTTCATCCGAAGCGGGAGGCACCGGTATAGGTGTATCCTCAACGTGAATGTACTGTGTGTTCAGTTGGCGCATCCGGGCATAGCTGCGGTTTGTTTTTGTACCAAGCAGAACAACAGATTCGTTAGAGCAGCCGTAGCACTTGATATGATCCGAAACATTGCCCTCGACGGTGTAAATTCCTGTTGTGTCGCCACCGATGACGATACCGGCGTGGTTTGGCACTTGCGGGTTATTGACATACACGAATATCGAACCAACGGCGGGCGTTGAATCAACACGGATGCCACGGCGTTTTGCCTCGTCTAATATCCCGACGGTCGAGAGCGTGAACGGCAATGGCACACTGACATTTGCAAGGCGCGAGGCATGACGAAGCACAGCCGATACCAACCCGACGCACCACGGCTTGCCCGTGACGTTTGTATAGTCCTCATCAAAGAGATACTGATAACACGCAGTGTTGTTCTCGGTGCAGTTGCGTTTGCGCCATTCGCGGGCATATTCTAATGCCACTTGCTTTATGTAGTCGCCGTAGTTCATGTTACCAATTTGTTAGTATTTCAACCACAAGTTCCCCTGTGCGCTGTTCATCGGAACAGGGTATGAATGCACAGTCGTATTCGCGCATCAAATCCTCGATGTAGTTCGCGCACATGGTTTCGTCCCGTGTTGCTTGCTCCGTGCCATGCCGCTGGCTTGATACCACGTGCATCCAAAAGTAGATGCGCGATTCTATGCCGGATGATTCTTCCATCAGTAGTGGCTGTATTGTGCAATCATACTGTTCAAGTGCCTCGGTGATGATTGTTTTTACGGCGTTTGCATCATTCTCGCGGCGTTCGTTCATGCCGTCGTTTTTGGCATACGCCGAAGCAATCGGCAGACACTTTGCAAGATGCTCCAACTCTGCGCCTTGAATTGCCTTGCGCCGCAGGGTTTGTGTGTCAGTGCTATTCATCATCAGTTCCTTTTTCGTTGATAGAATTTTCTTTTTGCCGGTGTTCCATGATGTTCCATTTCCGCAGTGTGAAGAGTACCGATATCACACCTGTGATGATAGCAACAACATGGGCAATGTTTGCGATACTATGCTCGTTAATAGTTGTCGTATCAGCCACAACCATTACAAACAGACGTGCGGTGCTTGCTTCGCTAAAAAATGAGAATACGATAGATATGGATGTCAGTATCCATGAACCACGGGTTGATATGCTTGATATGTTACTGTGTTCCGTCATTATTCTTTGGGTATTTCTGTTTTCACAAGTGCGCGGGTTGCATTCAGTGCGTCAATCTGTGTGCGGTCGCCGTCAAGGATCAATTGTTTTATTGCTTCATTCACAGCCGCATCCGTGCAGCCAAGTTCGTTGTAGCGGCGGCGGCGGCGTTGCTGATAGGTTTCGGGCGGCGGAACAAGCGACGCTTCGATATGTGCGATAGCTTGCGCCTTTGTGCCAACCTCGCGCCCACAGTAGTAGCGGTTGCCGCTCTCATCCTCGAAGCACCATACTCCGTCGAAAGCGTTACCGTTCTCATCTTTCGATTTCCATGTTAGGTTGAGTGGCATTAGTAAAAAATCCTTTCTATCATTAGCATACTTCCCGACATTATCGTAATAGAATGACCACTGTTTGTAGGCGCAAATTTTAGTTCAAACGTATCCATACCTGATGAGTAGAGATAACCTGATATTAAAAGTGTATGAAACACGTTGCTTGCACTAAAATCATTGTCATATTCAATCCCATAGGTCGAGTTAAGGTTAATTCCTGTTGAATTTATTCTGCATCCTTTGTGAACACCATAGTCATCAGAACCTGTGCATGTTGCCAGTATCCTATATGGCGATGGTGTACCACTACACGACAATTGAAAGTTGAAGGGAATCTGTGTTGGATTTGCGATTTTAATAAACACTATTGCGAATACGTGGAGGTTCATTAGTGTACCGTCTGATGTAGGAACTACGCTCATGCCAATAGTAGCCGGCGTTGATGTTCCTGTTATAGATGGCTCACTTGTAACTACTCGTTTTCTACAATTATCTTGTGATAACAGTGCAAATCCCCATGGAGACAATCCCGCGTAGCCATTTCCATTATTCTTCTGTGATGTGTCTTGTTTGCCGGAGAGTGCGGTAACTAACCCGCTTATATCTGATTGACTATGAGAGTGTGATGCTGCCGCCACGCCTGACAGTTTCGAGAAGGCGATTGCTGCCGATGCTGATATGTCTGCATTAACGATTGTGCCGTCAGAGATTTTAGCGGATGTGATTGCACCGTCGGCAATGTCACCGGTTGCGATAGTAGCGTCGGCGATTTTAGCGGATGTGATTGCACCATCGGCAATATCACCGGTTGCGATAGTAGCGTCGGCGATTTTAGCGGATGTGATTGCACCATCGGCAACCTTAGCCGTCGTAACAGAACCATCGGCAACACCGGAGCTTCCGGGGCGTTGCGCCGCTTCAAGGAGACCATCCGCACCCAATGTAGCCACACCGTTAGCCACTGCCGGAGCAAGGTTTGCAACATTGCCTAACCCAACATCAGATTTTTCAATAGTGACGGCAGTTCCAGATTTCCCATTAACTGCTACAATACCCCCCGGTACAGCGATAAACGGTATCATACTGCCCTCCCGATATATCCGCGTAATGCCATACGTCCTAACTGCCCCAAGTATCGTTTGCGTTGATAGAATCCGTCGCCGTCGCGCTGATTGCCGGTTCCAGATGCGGTATTGCCCTCGTCGTTAATCACCCAAAGATTGTTGATTTTTCTACGAACGCGCCCAATGTGTCCACTTGCACTTCGTGAGAACTTCCATACAATCAAATCACCCTCCTGTACCTGTTGTTGCTTTGCCTTGCGCCCTGTATTCATCGCCCAGTTGTAAATGCCGTTTGCAAGTGCCGACCGGATGAATGTCATGGCAACACCGCATAGTTTTGATGCTTCTTGAAAGGTCCACACTATTACTGCCGCACACCACGGATTACCCTCGCGCAGTCCTGTTGATTGCAAATACTGCGATACCATCCGTCCGTCGTTTTTCCCGGTTGCTTCGCGCACACCTGTTTGCTGTGCAGAGATGTCAAACGAACGCGCCCACACGCAACTATCTATGCGTATTTCGTAACGTATCGGGGATGCAATACTCTTAGCGGAACAAAGCAGGATACACGGCAAGAACAATAATCCCAACCATGATTGCAATCGCCTTGAATATCCCGACCAGAGATGTTGTGTCGCGCTCATTGATGAAGTGAATACGTGTGAAACAATACTGTGCAAGTGTGGCGCAGAGAACAGCTACCACAGTGCCTACGATGCAGAACCCTGATACAATGAAAATGTACTTGATTGGTTCTTCGAGAATGCCAATGGCGAACAGCGCGGCAAGGGCTGCGGCTGTGGCTATTGCAATGCGAATCAATGTGTTCATAGCATGTAGTGATTATGCGTGTTGGATTTTCTGACGGATACCAAACAACACAAAGGAATTTGAATTGATGAAGTCAATTCGGTTCACGATGTCAAGCACCCATTCCGGCGCAGAGCCGTTGTAATAATTCGTATGATAGTTCTGTGTTTTAGCGGCAAGCATAGCGGCGGCACGTTGCAGTTCAGTCCGTACACGGTTGCAAATGTCCGGGTTGCTCCAATCAAGGCGATCAGCGTAGTTGATGAGCCAGTCCGGCACGTCGGTAGCAATGAGTTTAGTCATACAGACCTCCTCCAAAACCGTTTCTGCTGTGTCCGTTCGTGAATTGTACTGCTCCGGCAATTTCTGCATTGACAAACTCGGTTTTTGAAATGCTTTCGGTTTCCTCATGTTCAATATCTGTCACGCGAGCCGGCATAGGCGGCGGCGTTCTTAGCGGTGGCAGTGTTTCAACTTGATGGATGTTTGGCGATACTTTAATGGCGCCGGGTATATCAGCGGGCGGAGGTGATACAATGAAGCTCGGTCGTTTAACAGGCGCGGGCGCGTCGGCTACTGTGTGTTGTGCCGTCGGCGCGGGCGGAATTGGTTGCGGCGGAATTGGTTGCGGACGTGGCGTAGTTGCCTGACCTCCTTGTTGCGCCTGACCATGAAGTGCTATATCTTTCACACCGTTAATCACGTTCATCAAATCGCCAATAGTGCTTTGCCAACTGCTTCCTGATGATGCTTGTTGCTCGTACTCCCTCGCTAATTCTTTCTTTATAGAAATACGGTCGTTCAGGCGTTGTTGTTCGTAGAGATTCTTGTGCTTCGTTTGCTCATGTAGAACCTTATACATGTTCCTTGCGGCGATTGCCTCTTCGTTCGCCTTAAAGTATTTTTTTGTCACTATCTCAACCTCTTTCCGCTCGCGCACTATGATTGCATTCAATGCCTCGATTTGTGCGTCGTAGGTGTTGCGAAGTTCGATGATTGCGTTCTCGTGCATCTGTTGGAAGTTTGCAATAGAATCTTTGTTCATTTGCTTTAGTTCCGCTATCTGCTGCTCCAAGAACTCATTTTTTTCTTGTGCTTGGTTGTAACGGTACTGCCACACGTCGCCGCCGTGCGCCTGTTGCACTGGAGCATCGCTCAATCCGCCTTGATAACTAATCAACGCAGAAGGATTTTGATACGGCATGGTTTCGGATCGTTGGAACATACCAACGTATGTTTTCGTACCATCCTTTTCAACTTTATACGCCCAATACATTTTATTGGGTTTCAGTTGTATTTGATATGGTAGTGGTTTGTTTGCCATATCGTGCAGTGACTGGATGTTTGCAAGCTGTAGTTGCTCGCCTGTGGCGGTCATAACCGCATTCTTAAACACAGGTCGCAGTGTATCGTCGGATTGGTTTAAGTTCGGTTCGCCGAAGAGGTATTGCTCCTTCTTCTTTAGCCGGTAATTACTCATGTTACGCCCATTCTGTAAATGAATATGATTTGTTTTTCGTTGCCCGGTTGGATGCAACATTGGTTTCACCGATACTGCGGTCTAATGCCGCGTAGTCGGTGCTGTTGTAAAACGCAAACACACTGTTGGCATAGAGTTCACCATCAGTGAATTGTCGTTTCAGTTTAGGAAGGTATGACCCTTGGTTATACGCGTGTGCCACTTTGCGCCAATCGCCGTTGTATCGTTTGTACTGAAACATCATGTAGGTTTGAGCAAGCAAGACAGCGTGTTCGGCATCCCATATCCTGTTCAGGTCGCACTGTTTCAGACGAAGATGCTTTTGCTCGACCTCGCATTGGGTTTTACTCAGCATTTGCATCAGACCACGCGCAGAACTGCCCGGATTTTTTGCGTCAGTATCAAAAGGGCGATTCTCTTTTTGATTGATTGCAAACGAGACACGGGCAAGTTCTTCGGCAAGTTGAGGAGCAACCTTCCGTGCAACCCTGCGGTGTATCGTCCATGCCTGTTCACGTGTCAGTTTTGGCATTACTTCACTCCTATTAGTTCCATTTCGCAAATGAGGGGATATAGCACATACTTTATAGTCGCCGTGCTATCAATCACTTTCTGTGCGGTGAATGCAGTGACTTTAATCCAATCCGTTGAGTTATCCGGCACTTTACCAATGCTGATAGGTAATGGTAATTCAAGCTCGCACGGCAGATACATACCCACACTCAAATCCCCTTTGTGGAGTGTATCATAGTTGTTTGTTTCGTTACCACCTATCACCGTGTCCGCCCCTGCTTGAACAATCGGTCGGAAGAAGTTTGGATTCCATCCACCCGTCTCGCCATGGCGAAACCGTGATTGCACATAGCCGTCTGTCGCACTTGATAGCGATGTGTCAAACGCTGTCTTTACGTTTATATCGCTGCCATTGCCAATCCACGCATCATCAACCCTGAACCGCAACCGTGTAATGAACACTTCCCTGTACTGCGCCAGTGAGCGCATACGTCTGTTGCAGCGCAATCGTCCAAAGCTGCCGCTTCCGACAAGCGTATTCATTTGCGCCTGTGTTTTCGTGGTAGTGAATGCCTCGAAGTGAGTGAACATTCCTTCTACGTCGTCAGTAACATCGCCGTTTGTGATGTTGCCGGTTTGCGTTGTTGACGAGAATACAAGGTTGTGATACCCGAACTTCTTCAGATCCGGTTCGTTACAATGTTGTATGATTATATCTGCAATTGGCATGATGATTAGATATAGCGACCTTGAAGTGCGACCGTCACTCTGACATTACCTACCAGTTGCGGTGATATAGCTGCGTCGCGCTTGAATATGTATTTTATGTCGTCACCAGGTTGTACGACAATCCCTTTGAATGACTCTGATTCTAGAACTTGACGCAATAGTTGCAGCGGTATGTAACCCGTTATATCACTGTTTACATCATCAACGATATTTACCTTTCCTATTGTAATCTGTGCAATGACTTCATCCTGAGCATCGGCAGCATCTTTTACCCCGTTGTCATCACTTATCAGAACAGAACCACTTTCAATTAAAAATGGATTATTGCCTGTTATAGTGATTGTTTCCGCCTGACTTGCAACAGCACCTACCAATATCTTACGCAGTAGCTTTATCATATATGTGTCTATTTGATATTAAGAAAAGCAGTGCCGCAGAGAGTGCGGCACTGCATAAACATTGTATAAAGATTATACGTTAGCTACAACCTGTTGGCTTTGATACGCTATGAAAAATTTGATGTAAAAACAGCGACCGGTTGCCGAGACGTTTGTATGCGAACCAACAGGCAAGTGTGGGTTTGTTACCGCCGATGCGGGTGTGGTAAAGTCAAGACCCGTAGGCACTTCGACCTCTAAGTCAAAGTTTGCACCGCCGGGTACACCGATAGGTTCAGCAAATGCCGTATATGGCTTTTCCTTCTGCGTTATCACAATCAAATCGCCTTCAACCAGATATGTGACATTAACAGGCAGAAGTGTTTGCAACAGCATTGTGTAGACAGGTGTACCATTGACTTTAAAGTTGCATACAACATTCGTGAGGAATGATGCCAATGCTTCCTTCGTTGATCCTAATGCTTCCAATGCAGCAAATGCAACGAATGGTAGTGCCATGACAGCAAGGATATTACGCGGCTCGTTTGCCGGTGCAGGGAATTGAATATTTTGCAACGCATCGGGTTTCTTTGTTTGCGATGATCCGAAAAGTTTTTGTGTTTTAGCGACCGATGCAGACGCATACACAACAGTGTCATAACCGAATTTCACGGTATCACGTACCTGATTGGTAGTGTTAGCGGACATGAGCGCAAGATTTACTTGCATTGCTTCATTATTTGACATATGAGTAAATAGATAGTATGTGAATACAATGTGATGCTACTCCATGTTCACGTACTTCTGTTTTACCTTACCACAGGGAGGACGAACTAAACTGCGTCGAAGCGTTCCGGTTAGCAAATGTTTGCCTTACCTCTTGGTTAGCCGGTACCGTATTGCGAACTGCACCCATGCCATCATTTACCCCCGGCGAGATTGCCGTTGAACGAATGTCCTCCGGATTGTACATGAGTAAATCCGTACCGGGATACACAGCACCTATGTTGTCATTGATACCCTCGCTGAATGCTGCCGCCGCAGGAGGTGTTGTTGCTGTGGTGGAATCAGTTGTCCTTTCCGTCAGTGTGAAGAATTTCTTGTTAGTCATCTTTTCAAACTGCGGTTCAGCAAGTGTTAGTATGTGTGCTGCAAACGCACCTGTTGCACCATTTGACAGACCGGGAATATCGAACGCCTTGCCGGCTACGTAGGGAACTGCAAAACCAAGCAGTCCTGCAAGCCATCCGTTCATGCCGAACAGCGACGGCAGTACACGATATACTACGCCGCCACCAACTGCATAGGCATTATCAATCAAAGCGTCCGCTTTGAAGCCCTTTGCAATGTTGGATTTGAAATTCAATGAAGCCATTGTTTTGCTCCGTTAATTAAAAAATGTGTGAGTGAGATTTTTACTTATTAAGAAAATACACTACTGTTCCAACTGCCGCCGCAGTTGCAACAAGCGAGAGAACAAATGTTGTTGTGCTGATACCATCATCGCAATCGCACGGCGCATCTGCATACACAACAGGAGGTGGAGCCGGATACGTTGTCGTGGTCGTAGTGGTTGTGTCGCCGCTTCCTGTATCCACAGCGTTAGCAAGCCCACGCACACGGTCTGCCATCGTCGGGTTTGATACAGGAGTACCGTTTTGGTCACATTCTATCTCGCTTGATTCACCCTTGCATGTCCGCACCTGCTTCACAACCGGCACTTGCGGGTCATCGGGTGATACGCGGTTTGGGGTAAGCCACCACCGTTCGCGGATGATTTCTTCCTCGCAATCAGGCGGGCAATCTTCCGTGCATGGTGAGGCAGGAAGCATACCACCAAAAATTGGTGTAGCACCAAGACCGGAAAGGTTGCGTTGTTGAAACCGTACTTGCGGTTCTCGCAGCCATCTGTTTTTCACTTGTTCGGGTACGAGCTTGTCGCACTCCGCATTGCACTTGATATTGCCTTTGCAACGAGTATAACAATCGCGCCACTGGCTCTCCCACGATTGTTGCAGATGTTCGGCAGTCGTGGCGGTATCAGCACCGCGTTTTCCATAATCAATAAGCATACGTCACTCTTAGAAAATTTGAAATAGTAGTTGTTCTTACATACGTTCTGCGTACTTCGAGCCGCATCCGCTCAACGCAGCACCCTTGCATTTTCCACCGCAGTTACACGCAACCCGGTCATTGAGCGATGAACCGCATTTGCATCCGCGAACGCGGTCATTCAATGCTTCATCAGGGCAGCGCGGGCGCACTTGTGTAGCTGTGTCACGGCAGACGTACCGGCGGCGAACAACAACGACTTGAACGTCATTCGGCGTTTGTTGCTGTGGTCGCAAATACCAGTTGTCGTTTTCGGATTGTGTTGTGCAGCAACACTTCTTGCCCTTTGGCGTTGATGTTGCTTGCAGTGTCGAGCCAAGTATTTGTCCTTGCCCTTGCAGGTTTGTTAAAGGTATGATAGGCATTAGTTCCACTCCGTATAGTTATATGGAGCGCATTTGCTTGTATCAACGCAGATGCGCTTTTCTTTGATTACTTCTTTTGTTCGAGTTACCACCGTCGGCTTTTCCAAAATCCGTGTACGCTCAACAACGGTATTCGTTCGTGGTGCGCGAACAACAACCAATCGAGCAGGTCGGCGGCGCACAACCGTTTGCCGGACGGCAACTGCGCTGTTTTGCTGTTGTGGAGCAAGTGGCTGATGCACAGGCATTTGCACAGGTGCGGGATTCTCGGATGTGTTCGAGGATGTGTTCCGGCTGTTTGTATCCTGCGAGTTTGTGATATTGATATTGATAGGACGCTCTGCGGGTACTGCTTGCGGTTGTGCGTTTTGCATGATGGCTTGCGGTTGGTTATCGGATTGCTGTAACGATGATTGCAGCATTCGCAGCATGAGCGCAGTCGTCAAGTCAGTTCCGGCGTTTGTTGATGCAACCGGCGCGGGCTGTTGTATGTACTGCACAGATGGTTGAACAATCGCGGGCGGCTGAACATACTGCACAACAGGTTGCACAACGGGTTGTATCATCGGTAGATACGGTTGCTGTGCATAGCACGGCTGTTGTGTAGCGCACGGACGGCGTTCTACGCTTAGTTGTTTCGGGCAGCAGTTCACAACAGGAGGCATTAGCGATACTCCGAATATTTATAGACGGATCGCGCACTATCTATAATCACCTGCACACCAACATCCTCTGCAATGTCACGACCGAAAGCAAAACGTTTTTCAAGCGGCACATATATTGGCATGACAAAGTTTTTGCCTATGCTTGCAAGCTCATTTGCTTTCTGCTTCATGCTGTTCAGGAGCAATCCGTCGAATACTTCAGTACCGGTAGGTTGCCCTGCAAGCATATTCATAAATCCACGTCGGATTTCAGGACTGGTAATGTCGTTTGTTCCCGTTGCTATTGCATTCACGACCGAAGCCACGCCGGGGAGGACTGCGGGCAGGGTAGTACCGTTCGAGCATGATGCGTATATCTGTTGCAGGTTGTCATTGAGTATGGATGTCCCTGCGTCAATAATGGAATCGCCAATCGTGTTTGTACGAAGATTGGCAGCAAGTTTGTTCACTGCATTTGCAGCAATCGAGTTTTGTATCGTGCTTATGGTAGGTACATAGTCATTGGCATATTGCAACACAATATCCGCATAGTTTCCTTTTTGAAGGTTACTGATGACACCACGAATGTTTTTATCAAGCGGAATGCCTAACGTGTCGGCAATCGCCGCATAGTCGCTACGTTGAATGTTTGTGATGAGTGATTCCGCTTTGTTCATGTATGGGCGGTAATCAACCGGCACGATAGCCGAGGCAACTTGTATCAACGTATTTACTTGAACCTTCTCACCATTCACGGCAGAGTTTGCGAGCGAGAACGCAGCTTGCGTCAGTTGCGGAGGTACGCCGATTAAGGCAAGTCCCGCTGATGCGGCGGCGGCTATGTATTGGTAGGTTGCATCCCACGCAGATTGAAACGTAATCGGCTCGCCGGAAAGAACTATCAGTATAGGTTTATCAAACTGTACGTTCAACGCTTGCAATGCACCGCAAAGACCACGAACGGTGTTGTAATCGGGTAACGAGCGTCCTCCTATCTCAAAGCGTTTATTATCGCCTCCGCCCCAAGATGTTGCATCTCTGTCCTCGCCGCGAAACGTATGCACCCCCTGTACCATCATTGAATTGTACTCGCCCATGCCGGGTCCCATGTGCCGTTCAAAATCGAACCGCTCCACATTTCGTAACATCCCCGACTGCTCGATAATTTTGTATATCGGCTTTGATTCCATTACGATAATGTACTCATTGCCGTTATCATCGGTGAACACGCCGTAATAACTATGATGGGTCGCACCCGGAACGCCTATTGCAGCACCGCGAATTTCATCCATAGTGATAGTATGAAACCCGAATTGAGCAAAGTTCATGTCATTCTCAAACCAACCGTCGGCAATGTCGGCAGCGACACGAATATCTTGCAGTGCCTCAAAATGAGGAACAATAGATGAAGCGTTATGTTGAAAGTTAGACACGGTAAATTTTACTCCGTAGAATTGGCGATACTTCATGTCCGAAACCATCACGGCGGTTTGAACCGTCGTCCATCACACAATCAACCGGTATAACACCAACACGTGGAATCTCAACCATTGCGTACACATGGGTAAATGGATTGTTCGGCTGATTTTCAACTTTCCATGCCACGACGCGGAAGTACAGATTCTTGAATATACCCGTTGCAAGGCAGATCGTCACATAGAGCAATGCCATGTCGTCACAATCGCCCTTGCGGTCAAACTTGATAATATGACGTGGTGCGCGGACGAACTCATCGTGACCGTCGCTTGTATAGGTTACATTCTTGACAACCCAGTCATAGATACTTTGGGCTGTTGCAAGCGGTTCGTAGTTCACTGATGATGCAATCTTGCGAGCAAGTGATATTACTATCTCGTCCAGATAATCGAGCCGTGCAAGCTCGCACATCAATCCTACCGTTGCATCAATTCCCGCATCACCTTTGGGTAATTCGCCGTAATCCCATTTACGCACACCGTCGCTCACTTTTTGGAGAAGCGTCGGTACATTCGGATATGCAGGGATTCGGTTCATTATACGGCTTTACGAACTGCTCCGGTAATAAAAAACGATGCTATACCTGCACCGATACCATACCACACATTTTTAGTAATCACGCCAACCGTAATTCCACCGACCATACCACCAATCATGTCAGGCACGTATTGTTTCAATTCCTCAACCGTACCTTGCTTGCATATCTCGGCAACAAACTCTTTCGGCAGACCTGCGGCGGCTTCTTTCCATCTCTCCGGCGGAAGTGTTGTTAAAACCCCTTTAATCTTATCAATACCAATACTCACTACGTCAATGCTTGCAACTCTATCATTCAGAGCAATCAAGCGCATCGGCGGCTGTTGTTGTGTGTTTAGCGGCGGCATAGTTTAGCGTGGTTTCATTGCAGAAAAGTAGATGATGCCGCCGACAACGACGACAGCACCGACTACATAAACAGCGGTCATAATTCCATCGAACAGACCTTTAATTTTATCACCGACAAGATTAGCATAATCGTTTGCTTTTCCTACTGGCGACGGCTCGCCCTTCGGCACTTCATTACGATATTCAAGGTTGGCATGGTAGGTAAGTGGCGCAATAATGAAATTTTCTTTGAACGCATTAGATTGATTGGCATAGTACACTTCATCAAGTATTCGTTTTACAAGTTGTTCAGAATATCCTGATGTGATTGCAACTTCACGAATAACGAACGGTGCAGATTTTGAACTCGGAACATACTCATCTATGCGCTTTGATTTATCCTTAGCAAGAACACGATTTTGATATGATTGAAGCGTCTTTTCTAACTGCTCAAATTTTAGATACCCTTTACCACGTGTCGGGTCATTTTCAAACCAATTATTCTGCTTGTTGTAGTTCAACTGTGCATCTGACAGTCCATACGATTTACCCAAGTTCCAGTTAATCCGATTCCAAACAGTTATCAAGTCCTCATTGTAATACTGACCGAATACAGCACCAAACATTGCTTGCAAGTCATTCCAGTAGTAATCCCAAGAAGAGTATTCATAGTTACCCATATACTTACCTCCGAACACAACCGGCATAAGAACCGCAAGCCCAGTAATAGGTAAGAATCCGACATTATCGGAAATACCTGCATCGGCAACCACATTGCACGATGAACAAGAGGGTTTCTTTGAATACGTAATTATAGCCATGTTGTAAAGATTGCGCCGCCGTAGGATTTGCGGCGCATCTATAAGTGAACAGAGAGTAGCGTTTCTGTGGCACGAAATTCATCCATGGAAGAAGTGATTAAAAATGCTACTTTTGAGCTACGGTAGATAATCTCTACAAGTGTCTATATTTAATAAACTTACAGCAATAAAAAACTTTTGAGCTACGGACGTTCTTTATACACCTCAACTATTTTTTCTTGAATCTCACGGTTCATCGCATCATTCAGTGCGTTCATCTTCTTCGTGTATTTACGCCTAATATGCGATATAGCACGTTTCAATCCATTTTCGTGCTGTTTTCGCAACTTGTCGCTTTTATGGTTTTGGTAGTACACTGCGTTGTACTGGCTGCGATCCTCGGATGAATAGCAATCGTTCATATCGGTGCAATTTCGGTGCAATGGTTGGGTAAATATATGAAATTTGAATAATAACACTAAAAAGAAAGTGACTGTTAATCAGAGGGTCCAAGGTTCAAGTCCTTGAGGCGGAGCAACAATCAGCACACCCGCGTTTCTTATCGGAGCGCGGGTGTTGTATTTTCGCCCTGTTGCTAACCGTTATCAGGGTGATGCTCTTGCAGCATGGCAATCACTCCGGCAGTTTTCCTCTACACTCATCGTTCGCGTGCAGTCAATACTTGTACTCCGTTTGGGTCAGCTTGGCGATGTGCTTCTTGCCACACCGCTTGTGCGTCTGTTGCGGTTGCGTTATCCCGATGCGCGGATTGATGTGGCGGTAGCGCAGCAGTTCGCCGATGTATGGAAGAATAATCCGCATTGTACATCGGTGATTCCTGTTGATACCGGAGCGTCGTTCATTGCCACCCGCCCGCTTATCCGCAGTATTCTTAGCATCCACGGCAGATATGATACAGCGATTGACCTGCATCGCAATATGCGGACGTGGTTTTTGCGGCGAAACCTTGCTGAAAGCGTTCTATGCTATGACAAACACCGTACAGAGAAGCGCGCCCTTATCCGCAACAAGAAATTTCCCGCTGTGCAAACACACATTGCAGACCGGTACATTGCCGCTGCATCATCGCTTGATATTACAGGCGACGGCGCGGGCTTGGAACTCTGGCTGCCCGAAGAGCAATCGTCGCAGACGTACCCGCCATCATTGCGGAAGAATACCGGGCGGATGAACCGTGTTGCTCTTGCGCCCGGCGCGCAACACGCAACAAAACGCTGGCTGCCTGAGTACGTTGCATCCGTTGCTTCGCATTATGCTGAATCCGGTTGTGAGGTGGTCTTGATTGGCTCGGCAAAAGAGCGCGACCTCTGTGCTGCAATTCGTCACCGCGTTCCGGTGGCTCTCCAACACCGTGTGCAATCGTTTGCAGGAGAATCATTATACCAAAGCGCACGTCTGCTTGACTCATGCGATGTGTGTATCAGCAACGATAGCGGTGCAGTGCATCTTGCTGCTGCGCGAAGCATTCCCGTTGTCGCCATCTATGGTTCAACAGTTCCGGCATTGGGATTTTCCCCATACCGCACGCCGCACAGAATAGCAGAAGCCGACCTTGACTGCCGACCGTGTACCCACATCGGTCGCAACGAATGTCCGCTCGGTCATTTCAACTGTATGAAATTGATTGAGCCGGAAACGGTTATTGCACACGCGGACGGCATATCGGGTATAAGCGGATCGCATCAACAAACAATCACACAATAACCACACCCTCAAATACATAACACAGTATGGCGCAAACAGGACTCGCGCTTATCGGCGCAGGAAACATCGCACAAAGCATTCACTTGCCAATACTTACCAAGTTGCCTAACGCAATATTGCTTGCAATCTGCGACCGGAATCTCTCGAAGGCGAAAGCCCTAGCGGAAAAATATAACATTCCCCATGTGTGCCGCAGCATTGAGGAGCTTTTGCAGATAGACGGTGTGCAAGCGGTGGATATATGCACAAGCACCGACGCACATTACGAAAGCACCATTGCATGTGCCGAAGGCGGTCTTGATATTCTTGTCGAGAAGCCGCTTGCCCGGACCGTCGCCGAAGCACGGCAGATCGCAAAGGCAGTTGCCGAAAACAACGTGAAACTGATGGTTGGTATGAACCACCGTTTCCGCCCTGATACGGTGATGCTGAAAAACCAGATTGAGCAAGGTCAGCTTGGTAATGTGTATTACGTGAAGGCGGGCTGGCTGAAGCCGCGTTCGAGCGACGGCAAATGGATTGCCCAGCAGGAGAAATCCGGCGGCGGCGTGTTGCTTGACTTAGGCGTGGTGATGATTGACATGCTCATGTACATCTTCGGCTACGGGAAGGAAGTCCGCTCGGTCAGCGCCTCTACTTTTTACCACCATACCCGCTCGGTTGAAGACGTTGCCGTTGCTACAATCAATTTCACCGACGACACCGTTGCTTCGATAGAAACAAGCTGGTCGCTCATGCGCCCCGACGACCTCTATTACTGTAATGTGTATGGTAAAAAAGGAAGTGCGTATGTCAATCCGTTCAAAGTTGTGCGTCAGGAAGAAGGCGGCTTCTCCACGTTTGCGGTCGAGAACACCACGCGCTCGAAAGTATCGCAATACACCAAGAGTTACGAATCGGAAATCAAGCATTTTGTGAATGCCGTGCAAGACCTTATTCCAGTGGTCTCGACGGGCGAAGAAGCAATCCGCACGCTGAGTATTATTGACGCGCTGTATGCAAGTGCCGCCGAACGCTGCGAAGTACGGCTCTAAACTATTTATGTTGACGTTGTAGCATAGTAATGCTAGAACGGCTACGTTCAAAATCTATCGGTCAACCGGTTCATATCGTAATGACTAGCCATGCATTACTTTCGTAGTGACTATCAGTCCTGTTAAACAAGAATCAGTTACGACGTACAATTGAAGTACTTCAATGCGCTATTCAGATTACTTAGATTGAACAAGAAGTACAAACAACGCTTACCTGACGTCATTGTGCTGTTGCAATCAGTGTATTGTTCCCACCGCCAAGCTCATGTTACTCTTATCCTTTGTCAATCTTCACGCTTGTCATGGTTAATGATCCGGCTACAGGTTTATCATTAAAGAAACTTATAGCTTCATTCTTCTCTTTCAAAGCTAACACATAGAGCAAAGGCAAATAGTGTTCGGGTGACGGAATAGAAAGCTGAAATGCCTTTCCCTGTTTTGTATAGTCAATCAAGGATTGGTGGTCGTCGTGTACGATAAACTGTTTCATTTTTTCACGTGCCTCTAAAGCCCAATCATAACCATACGATTCATTAAACTTTCTAAATTCTATCATGCCAAGATTATGAACCATATTTCCGCTACCGATAATCAGCACACCTTTATCCCGTAGTGGCTTCAGCTCTTTTGCAAGGTCATAGTGAAACTGAGGATGTTGAGAATAATCCAAACTCATTTGAATAATCGGCACATCCGCTTTGGGATAGAGGTGTTTTACCACACTCCACGCACCGTGATCAAGCCCCCATGTGTTATCCAAGCCCACATCAGTTTTTTTGATCAGTGCTTTTGTTGTGATTGCTATCTCAGGACTTCCGGGTGCGGGATACTGAACATCAAAAAGTGCTTTCGGAAATCCGCCAAAGTCGTGAATGGTCTTGGGATTTTCCATTGCAGTAACAAATGTTCCTTTTGTTTCCCAATGCGCACTCACACAAAGAATTGCCGATGGTCTTGGAATTTCTTTGCCAATTTTTCGGAAACCCTGTACGAACTCATTCTCTTCGATGGCATTCATCGGGCTTCCATGCCCTAAAAACAACACAGGCATTTTTTTGGTACTTTTCAATGATGCTGTCATCGTTTGCAATGCTTGCAGTTTCATGGCTACTCCGGTAAATGGCAATAGTGCCAGCGATGTTAAAAAATCTTTTCTTTCCATGTGAATGTTGCGTTTCAGATTGAACTAAATCTTGTTTTGAAAATACTATCGCTGTTGCACTTGATACTTGAATCTGCGACTTGTAATCACATAGGTCTTCCCTCAAAAGCGCATCATCGAGCGTTTGTACTTGAAATGGTTTTCGATGTGCTGCATCTGCATTGCAAAATCGTTGAAGAGTTGCCAGTAGAGTTCCGTGCGGTTTAGGTTCACCCAAAAGTATTCGCTCTCGTAGCAGGCGATAACATAACTGCCGAACATGTAGTGCGCCACTTCTTTGCGAATCAGACCGGAGTTCATCATCAATGCGGCTTCCTCGAAAAGACCAAGCAGGTCGCGCTTGTCGGCGGGCAATACGTCGGCAAGTGCAGGGTCGTTACGGAGCGCCATGTCGGTCAGGTGCTTGAATGTTTCGTTCTCTTTCAGCCGCCTGCGGATAATCACAAACTGGTCGGCGCGTTTTTGCCGTCCCTGCCGTCCGTACTCGATGATACCATTGATAAATGTGAACAGGGCTACGAGCGAGCCGATGATGATGGCGACATCTTTTATATGTGTGTAGTCCATTGCGTCATCCCGTATGGAGATTCGATTGCAGGGTTGCGGCGGTTATTCTTCCGTTGAATACTTCGAAGCGTTGATTTCGATTTGCACGGGATATGTTCCTGTGAAGCACGCTGTGCAATAGCCGATGCCGTCTTGCTGCGGAACGGAATCCATCAATCCTGCAATCGAAAGATATTCGAGCGAATCCACGCCGATTTCCTTGCCAATGGACTCAACCGACTCGTGACTGTTGGCAATGAGTTCTTCCTTGCTGGGGAAGTCCATGCCGTACATGCAGGGATGGGTAATCGGCGGCGAGGTGATACGCATGTGCACTTCGGCGGGCTTTGCTTCGCGGATAAGGTTCACTAATGATTTCGATGTTGTTCCGCGCACGATGGAATCATCAATTACCACCACTTTTCTATCTTCCAACACACCGCGCACCACGTTGAACTTTGTCTTCACCTTGAACTCGCGCTGGTCTTGCCCGGGCGCAATAAATGTACGTCCCACATAATGGCTGCGGATAAGCCCTATCTCGTAGCGCGACGGAATGTTGTTGTCTTTCTCATTCACCCGCGCATAGCCAAGCGTTGCGGTGTTACCGCTATCGGGCACGGGGATGACCAAAACTTTATCGAAACCGTCGTTGCTTACCGGACTTTCCAGTGCGAGGTTCTTGCCAAGTTTGCGGCGCACTTTATCCACGTTGTGTCCGAAAATTTTGCTGTCTGGACGCGAGAAGTATATATACTCAAAGATGCAGTGATGTGCCGGCGGTGTGCCGTCGTCAATACGGTGCGATTGGATGACTCCCGTGCGGACTGTCTCGTCGTTGATGACAACAATTTCGTTGTGTTCAATTTCGCGCACGTACTCTGCACTGATAATATCAAGGGCGCAGGATTCGCTTGCAACCACATAGCAGGTTGTGCCATCGGGATTTGTTTTTTTGCCGATGCAAAGCGGGCGGAAACCGTGCGGGTCGCGTGCTGCATAGAGTGCGTTGTCGGTAAGCAAGGCAAGCGAGAATGCGCCGCGTGCAATGCGAAGAGCTTCGCGGATACGTTCAAGTTCCGTTTCTTGTTTACTCCGTGCTATCAGGTGAAGGAACAACTCACTGTCGGTTGTGGTTTGGAAGATGGCACCGTCGTTTTGCAGGGCGTGGCGCAATGCTTTTGTGTTGGTCAGGTTGCCGTTGTGGGCAAGGGCAAGATTGCCAAGCCGGTAGATAATGTGGAACGGTTGAATGTTCGCTTTTGAGTTGCCGCCTGTTGTTGAATAGCGGTTGTGACCGATTGCCGCCGTGCCGCGAAGGGTATTGGTCAGTACGTCGGCGTCGGAAAAGACATCAAGCACAAGACCTTCATCCTTATGCACACCAAAACGTTTTTTTTGTTTTATGTCATCGAAACGGGATGCCACGATGCCCGCCGCTTCCTGCCCCCGGTGTTGCAGTGCATGGAGTGCGTAGTAGGTCATCACGGATGCTTGCGGATGGTTGTACACGCCTACGATGCCGCAGTTGCATTGGGGTTTGTCTAACGCTTCAAGTTCGGGTGAGATCATTATGGTAATAGGTTCTGTGATTATATGGTTTTTATTGAGGGATTCCGTTTCGAGAGCGCGAAGTTACGGAAGGGGAAAGGATACGGGCAGGTTGCTTTGTATCTTGCAATCATCGTATGCTACATCAGATTTTTTTCAACAATAAAACAGAATGGTCACGATAATGCGAAAGAGCACATTGTTTCTGAAACATATAGCTCTGAACGTATGGAGGCGAATACAATACGGTCGGGATGTGTATATGCACTTTCCCACATACTCGCAGCAAACAGATTCATTCCTTCGCAGTACGGGGTGTCACGACTATGTACGGTATGCTTCGATTGCTTTAGCCGCAAAGCGGATTCAAGCGGAGGGAGTGGATGGTGCAGTTGCCGAATGCGGTGTCTGGCGCGGTGATTTAAGTGAGTTCTTGCAGCACTGTCTGCCTGAAAGGGAGTTGTATTTGTTTGATACGTTCGAAGGGTTTTCACATCAGAACCCCGAAGTGCGTAATAATGATGCCCGCTTCCGTGACACGAGTGCGGAAAGTGTTCACAGACGGCTTGGAAACAGCCCGTTTTGTCATATTCGCAAAGGTTTTTTTCCAGATACTGCGCAAGGGTTGGAATCCGCTACGTTTTCATTAGTCATGCTTGATTTCGATATCTATGAAGCCACACGCGACGCTCTGAATTTTTTCTATCCGTTGATGCCTCGCGGGGGGTATGTCTTTATCCATGATTGCAACAGTCCGGAATACGATGGCGCTTGCCGCAAAGCTGTTGCCGAGTTTCTGTATGACAAACCGGAATTGGTGCTTGATATGCCTGACCTTTGGGGGACAATGTATTTCCGAAAACTCTAACTGACAGATTGTAGTAATATTCGATACTACGTGATGTATTTTGGGCATGAACTTATTTTTTAAGGTTGTTATGAATACTTTGATACGGCTTAGTGTATGTATCCTAAGCATTATGATGATGTCATGTTCGACTGCTCGGATTGTGCCGAAGGAGGCGGTAACGCTGACGGGGCGGATGAATTCTGTGAGTGGGGGCAAAGCATTAAAAGGCGAATCGTGCTGGGCGATGGAGTCGGGCGGCACTGTGCGGAATGTGGTGTATTATCAGTTTATCGGTGATAAGGAGTTGCTTGAAAAATTGCACGAGGAAGATGCGATTGTCACAGTAAAGGCGGTGATATTGAAAGATAAGGAGGGGGCTTGCCCGATAGGTGTTGTTGCCGAGGTGTATGAGATTGTCTCATTACGGTCGCAGAAGAATTAGACGTGAATCCTGATAAATAAAGCCCCGCCGAAATATACTCGGGCGGGGCTTTGTGTAATGCGTCGGGTGTGGTTATGCGGCGGGAGTTTCGCCGTTAGTCAGTTCGTTGTTCAATGTGCTCTCGAATGATTGCGGCAGTGTTGCGGGAATCGTGGTGTCCAGTGTTCCGGGTTTTACGGGCGGCGGCAGTGTTTCGCCGTTCATGATGCGTCTCAATTCTTCGCCGTCAATCGTTTCGCGCTCTAAGAGGATACGCGAGGTTGTATGGAGCATATCAAGGTTATCGCGCAACATTTGTTCAGTTTTATCGGCAAGGTAGTGCAGAATGCGTGATACTTCCTCGTCTATCATTTGTGCTGTCTGTTCACTGTATTCACGCTTGTGTGCGAGGTCGCGCCCAATAAACACTTCCTGTCCGCTCGAACCATAACTTACAGGACCGATTTTTTCATTCATGCCCCATTCGGCAATCATCTTGCGAATAATATTTGTGGCACGTTCAAGGTCATTGCTTGCACCAGTGGTGTATTCATTAAAGACAATTTTTTCGGCGGCACGCCCTGCAAGAAGCGTCATTACAGAGGATTCAAGGTATGATTTGCTGCGAGTATGCGAATCCTCGCGGGGGAGGAATGACGTGACGCCAAGGGCGGGTCCACGGGGGATGATGGTGACTTTGTGTACC
This sequence comes from Candidatus Kapaibacterium sp., assembly GCA_016788605.1. GTDB lineage: Bacteria > Bacteroidota > Ignavibacteria > Kapaibacteriales > NICIL-2 > JAEUSO01. Next base: position 43,281 of record JAEUSO010000001.1, read on the forward strand.
GGGTCGGATTCAGGTAAAAGCATACCTACAAGAGCGTGACCCATTTCATGATACGATGTGGTCTTTTTTTCGTAGTCGCTGAGTACCATGCTCTTGCGCTCAACGCCCATGAGGACTTTGTCTTTCGCCTGTTCAAAATCGTACATTGTTATTGAAGTACTGCTACGGCGTGCCGCAAAGAGAGCCGCCTCGTTAACGATATTGGCAAGGTCTGCACCCGATGCACCCGGCGTTCCGCGTGCAATGATGTTTAAATCAACGTCGGCGGCAAGCGGGGTGTTGCGTGTGTGTACTTTCAGGATGCCTTCTCGTCCTTTGATGTCGGGGCGATCCACCATCACGTGGCGGTCGAAACGTCCCGGGCGCAACAGTGCGGGGTCAAGAACATCGGCACGGTTAGTAGCGGCAATCACTATGACACCATTGTTCGGCTCGAAACCATCCATTTCCACAAGGAGTGCATTCAGTGTTTGCTCACGCTCATCGTGACCACCACCCATACCGGCTCCACGATGACGACCGACCGCATCAATTTCATCTATAAAGATAATGCACGGTGCATTGCGTTTCGCTTGGTCGAAGAGGTCGCGCACGCGGCTTGCGCCCACACCCACAAACATTTCCACGAAATCGGCACCGCTGATTGAGAAAAACGGAACGTTAGCTTCGCCGCTCACGGCTTTCGCAAGAAGTGTTTTGCCTGTACCCGGAGGTCCGAGCAACAACACACCGCGGGGAATTTTTCCGCCAAGACGTTGGTATTTCTGGGGCTCGCGCAGGAAGTCCACGATTTCTGCAAGTTCAACTTTTGCTTCGTCCGCGCCGGCAACATCTATAAAGGTGACGCGTTTCTGATTTTCGCTCATCATGCGGGTGCGCGCCTTACCGAACGAGAAGATATTACGCCCACCGCCGCCGTTTTGCATACGGCGCATCATCAGCAGAAACACGGCGATCAGACCCACCCACATCAGGACATTCAGTGCTAGCCCAACCCACGACGACTCCTGGTCGTAGGTCCACTCGATACCCTTCGATGCCCAGAGTTCCTCGGTGCGCGAATCCACCACGCCAAGCCGCGTGGAGATAAGTTTCAGTTCACGCATTTTACCGTCAATGTTTGTCGTCCAGGGTTCTTTCAGTTCTGCGCGGAACTCAAAGTCGTTCAGATTGCTCTTCATAATCACCGCGGACTTCACCATATTGTTATTGATGAGTTCCATGTAATCGGTGTATTTGATCGGGAAGTAGGTGCGCGAGCTTGCCTGCACGAAGAGGTACATTACAATAACGCCCACAAAAATCCCCACCCAGATAAGCACCGAGCGGATGACTTTTCCCACTTGGGATTCGTCGTCGTTATTATTGTTCATGTTGTTGAAGTCGGGTTTTTGCGTAGCCATGAGGCGATAGGATGAGTGATTGACTTGTTCAAGAATACGGACGAAAGACGATTGAAACAAAGCGGAGATTGTAGCCGGACACGAATTGTAAGAATTAGAGAGTGGAACATCAGCAAAAAAAACTATTGCCGTGCGCAGACGCTTACAGTATTTTGGCGGGCGTTTTAGAAAAACTGGGACAAAAAACGCGTTGTGATAATCGGGGGATTGTTTCGCAACAGTGTCTTACAACTATTATCAAGTCATAATAACTAATACGGGCTTCTGCTATCTCGTGCCTGTATACCAACCTAGCAAACAAACAATTTTATTATATCATTTTACATGAGGTAACAGTATGAGCCGCGTTCATACTTCAATAGCTGTCATTGTATTCACCCTGCTCATTAGTGTAGCGGGCATGGCACAGAATATCACAAATTATACATTCTCAGCATCAGCGGGGACATTTACGGAAATTACAGGCGGAACCCAATTGCTTGGAACAGCTTCAGATGAAGCTGTTAGTGCAACCACATCAATCGGATTCACATTTGTGTTTATGGCTTCTCCATACACGCATTTTACCGTTTCTTCAAATGGGTATTTAGTACTGCTACCAAACTCTACAGCAACTGGCAGTAATTCGCTTACAAATAATTTAAGTACCGGACCAACTACCACTTCCCGTCCAGTTATTGCTCCGCTTTGGGATGATATCATGACAGACGATAACACGGGGAATGTACAATTCATAGTAACCGGCACCGCACCGAACCGAGTACTTACAGTACAATGGTTAAATATGAAGTGGAATTATCTTGCAGCCGGACCCGTCATCAGCTTTCAGGCAAAACTTTATGAATCCGATGGTAAGATTGAATATGTGTATCGCCAGGATGCTAACGCTATCAATACTGGCTCTGCATCAGTTGGTATAGCTAATACCACAACCGGTTCAGGTAATTTTCTTTCAGTGCAGAGTTTGACAACCGGCTCAGAGACAGTAAGCTCAACAACAGAAGTAACATCACTGGCAATCAAGCCCGATAATGGACGTACATTTACGTTTCAACCTCCTGCAACTCCTGCTGCACCAACCAATCTTGCGGTAACTGGTGCGGCATTAACCTCGGTATCATTAAGTTGGACTGATAATGCTACAACCGAGAGTGCATTTTTAATACAACGCTCTACTGATAATGTAACCTTTGTTACAGCAGGTACTGTTGCCGCATCAACAGGGTCGGGCAATACAGTGACGGCTACGGTGACTGGTCTTGCTGTGAATACACAGTATTTCTTCAGAGTTGCTGCTGCATCGGAAGGTTCATTGAGCTCATTTATCACTGCGCAAGGTTCTACAGGACAGCCCATCCTTTCGGGCACACGGCAGATACCCAGTACAAATTATCCCACAATTCGCGTTGCCATTGACTCAATGAGAACGAAGGGGGTTGTCGGACCGCTCGTATTCGAGTTGCTTGCAAGTTACACAAGTGCAGGCGAGGGGTTAGGTGTGTCTCCGCTTACCATACCCGAAGTGTTTGGTGTGAATGCAACGAATACCGTTACATTCCGTCCGGCATCCGGCGTTACCAACCTGAGCATCACCGGCTCGAACAGTACTGCTATTTTTATTCTTGATTCGGCGGATTATATCATATTTGACGGTCGTCCGGGCGGATCGGGGATTCAGCGGCATCTTACTATTGAGAATACGAATACGACCGCTTCATCAGCAACTGTGTTATTGCGCAACGAGGCATCATATAATACGTTTCGTAGTTTGATATTGCTCGGTGCAAAAATCGGAACAACGAGCGGTATCGTTAACCTGTCAACATCAACACCAATATCAAACAGAGGAAACAGCTATAATAATTTTCTCAACAACCGTTTTGGAGTTGCCACCGGAGCAACCGCCGGTACAAATATCGGTATCTATTCATCAGGAACATCGGGCAAGGATAATAAGTATATCACTGTAAGCGGCAACGAGTTTGTTGGCTTAACCACGCCAACAACATCCACAACATGCGCTGGTGTCTTTGCTACCACAGCATCCGCCGAATGGATTATTACCGGCAATCATTTTTATCAGCCAACACCGACAACCTATACGACGTCGAACACAACACAATGTATATCTATAAACACCGGATGGGGATATACGATAGATGGCAACTTCATTGGCGGATCAAGTTTGAATGCAACCGGTGCCGCATGGAATACATCAATTTCCAGCACCATGACGTTTGCCGGAATTTTTGCATCCACATCCACGATTTCCACATCGGTCATCCGCAACAATAAAATAGCCAATATCCTGATTACGCCAACAACCACAAGCGGTGTAACATTTCATGGAATTCAAGCAACCGCGGGTAATAATGATATTATGAATAATATCATTGGCGGTGCTACCACCGTTGCATCGTCGGACACAATACGGATTCAGGCGAATGCAGCATCTACAAATACATTGAATGGTATTACGTATGGCGGTTCAACAGTCAATATCAGCAATAATACAGTTTGCGCCACACGGATCAATTCGACGACGACAGCAATTGGTAATATGGTCGGTATAAACTGGTCATCCACACCCACCACGTTTTCGTTGATAGGAAATACAGTGGGTAGTACAAACCCCGGACTTGGTTTATCCATCCAAACAACCTCAACATCCGGAGGGTACATGGCTGGGTTTACTCTTGGTGCTTCCACGTTGAATATGCAGAATAATCTGGTGCAAAATCTTTCGAACCAACAGCCCGGAACATCTACCCGTATTGCTGCGTGTTCGACTGCAACAACGATAAGCACAGCTACTATTCAGAATAATGTATTCCGTGATATTACGACAAGCTCAATAAACACGGGAACATCCACTTCGACAGCACAATCGGTGCTTGGAATGGTTGTAACGTTAGCATCAACAGTCACGTTCAACAATAACCGTATTTTCAACCTGAGTAATTCAGCAAGCACAGCATCGGCAGTTTGCGTGACGGGGTTATTAGTTTCAAGCGGATCATTGACAACAAATGTGTATTCACGGAATACCATTTACGGACTAACATTGAATCCTGCAAACACCAGCACAACTGCAACAATCAACGGTATCGTAATTTTAGCTGGTGCAACATTCCAAAATAATGCTGTTACACTTGGCTCAGATGCAAGCGGCTCATCAATAGGAACTGGCGCGGCAATCAACGGTCTCAGTAAGCAAACTTCGATAGCAGCCAATATGTACCACAATACCGTGTATATTGGCGGAACAGTTACAGCAACAACCGCGGCAAATACCTTTGGTTTGAATAGCGCACAAACATCCACAACCGACAGTGTGTATAATAATATCTTTGTGAATGCGCGTTCGGGTGGTCCGGCATTTCACTATGCAATGGGTGCTACGACTGTGACAACGTCGCTTCGGACGAATAATATTTATTTTACAACTGCCGCTAACGGACGGTTGGGACGTAACATCACATCAGCAGCCGATCTTACAACAATCGCGGCTATTCGTTCAACATTCAATTGTGATGCACAGAGCTTCACCGCAGATCCGGGGCTTCGCGCACCATTATCATCACCTCCCGACCTGCGTTTGAATAGTCCTACACCAGCAGAGCGTGCAGGTTTCCTTATTTCACGAACAGTAGATGATATTGAGGGTGAACTGCGTTCATCGTTGACACCGGTGGATATTGGCTGCGATGGCGGCGGCTATGCTATCAGCACAGATTTGGTGTCACCGACGATTACGTACACACCACTCAGTACACCGACACTCTTGACAGGCGAGCGCACACTCACGGCATTTATTGTTGATGCAGGTTCGGGTGTGCCTACTACGGGAGCAGGCGTTCCGACACTCTATTGGCGCAGGAATAGCGGAACATGGACAGCGCAACCCGGAACATATATTAGTGGTGTGACATACACATTTACATTCGGCGCGGGTTCGTCGGCAAACGATATCATTCAATACTATATAGTAGCACAGGACAATGCCGGTAACACAACCGCGCTACCACTTGCAGGCACGTCTGGATTCACAACAAATCCTCCTGCTGTAACCACCGCTCCAACGATTCCAAGCCAATACACCGTCACGGGCGGTATTTGCGGAACACTGACAGTAGGTACAGGCGGCACGTACAGTACATTGAAAGCTGCATTTGATTTTATCAATACCAATATCGTTACGTGTAATACTACGATTTCAATTCTTAGCACGACAAACGAAACTGCTACTTGCGGGCTTCAGCCAGTTAGATACGGTCCGGGTGGTCCGTTCACAATCACTATCCAACCGGCGGCTGGCACGACGGATACCATCCGTTTCGGTACAGGGGCATTCCCAACGGGACAAGCTGTGCCACTCATTGACCTGCAAGGTGCCGATTACGTGATTATTGACGGACGCCAAGGCGGCAGCGGAACAAGCCGCTCACTCACATTAGAAAACAATGTGAACTCCACCGGCGGTAATGTTGTCCGATTTACAAGTGATGCCACCAATGACACTGTTCGTCATTGTAATATACGCGGGTGGAATACATCGTTCACCGGCGGTCTGATTTGGTTCGGTTCGTATAATGTTACTATTCCGGATCAGGTTACGAACATCGTCGGTAATAGCAATAATGCTATTGATAATAATGATTTTTATCCTTCGCAAGGATCATCTGCAATAGTACCTGCCGTTCCTGCTGTGGGTATCTATTCTGCCGGCTCATCGAGTGCATACTCGCAATTCAATAAGAATAATAGCATAACCAACAACACGTTCCGTGATATGTATAATACCGGAGCTCAATCGGCTGCAGTCAATCTCTCATCCGGTAGCTCTGCATGGACAATTAGTAATAACCATGTGTTTAAGACGGTTACTACAGCACCTGCTCTTAGTTCAGTGTATTACGGAATTAATGTGAATAATTCTACCGGTTTTGGTTTCACGATTAATAATAACTTTATCGGTGGTAGTGCTTCGAGTAATGGTGGAGCTGCATGGCAACAATTGGCAACCGGTTTTACTCACTCGTTTGTTGGCATTAATCTTTTTGCCGGAACAACCGAAAGCTCAACTATTGTAAATTCCAAAATTAGTTATGCCGGATTCTAAAATTATTTTGCGCCGCGCCGGTTTGTTGGATGCTTTA
>JAEUSO010000200.1:0-3867 GCA_016788605.1 Candidatus Kapaibacterium sp.
ATGTCGACTGGCAGGCGCTGGGTGCCGGCCAGAGCGTGCAGCCGATGGCGCAGCCGTTCCGCTGGCGGGTGCAGCACGAGCCGGATGCGGTCGTGCACCTGCGTTGGCGAACGCTCAGCGCGCTCGCCGACCCGGAGCAGGTGCAGGTGCAGCAGGTGCGGGAGCGGGGGCAGCAGGTGCAGGTACAACTGGTGCCGATACTGGAGCAGGTACGGCTGCTGGTGCAGCAGGTGCCGGTGCGGCAGTTGCAGCAACAACAGCGGCATTAGCATCGGAACTGATAATTGCAATCGCTTTGCCCACTTCAACAGTATCGTTTTCATTAGCAAGAAGTTGAACGACGACTCCGGCTCCCGGCGACGGTACTTCGGTATCAACCTTATCTGTCGAAATCTCAAGGATGATTTCATCCCGCTCAACAGTGTCGCCCGGTTTTTTCAACCAACGTAAAATTTTACCTTCTTGTATGGATTCACCCATTTTGGGCATTACCACTTCTACATTCATTGTTATCTCTCCTGCTTTGGTAGTATGGTGAGTATTAGTATCGGTATTTTGAGGTCGTTTAGAAAAACGAGACGCAAACTTAGCACCCGAAACAGGATTGGCAATCGGCAATCACGGCTTGTGCGGGCGGCATCGTCAATTATATCTGAATCTGCTGAACAATGTCTGCGGTTGTACAGTCATGGGATTGTTTTTTTGCCATGCGACAAACGCTTCGTATTCACTCTTGTTCGCCTTGTAATACGACTCAAATTCAAGGGGCTTTGCAAATCGCATTATGTGGTATGTGTACGGTCGCATATACCCTTTTGCAAATACTTTCTCTTGATATGCAAAGACGGCATTAGGAAATTCTTTTTGCAAACCGTTGGAATTCCACTGTTGAATTGCAACCGTGCGTATGGTATCAATGCCTGATATCGGTAGTTCAAAATCACGGAAAAATTTAAGCGGCTTTGCTCCGGCAGTCAGTGCATCATCGAATCTGTCTTCGAATGATGCCCGTTTTGGTGTGTGCGTGGGTGTGCCGCCCGCCTCGCCTACTATCGCTTTGCTGCTGTTCATAACGCCGTTTTTCTCAAAGTCATCGAATAAGAGGCGGTAGGTTTCGTACATCAGCATACTCATATCCGCCTGACGTTTGGGGTTGTTGTCAAGTCCGCAGTAGAGTTCGGCGTAGAGCAGCGACCATATTTTTTCATTCGTGCCTTTGTATGCGCGGGCTGCCCAATAGTAATTATGTAGAAACTCGGGATTGGTTTGGATTCCCTCCTCAAACTCGTCGAGTGCTTCATCTAATTTTTTTGCTTGGAGAAGCAATAAGCCGGTTTCCATCCGTAACACGCCCGAACGCGGGAAGCGTTTAATACCCGAACGAAACACAGCCATCGCCTTAGCAGTATCGTTCTTTTCCGCGTAAAGATTTCCATACAAACGATAGTATGCTTCACTTGCCTTCGGGTGTTCGACCAATGTTTGCAGAATTGCTATTGCAGAATCGGGTTTATCAAGTAAGCTGTATGCAAGGGCGATTTCATATTGATAATCCGCATTTTGCGGGTCAAGCCGCAACGCTTTTCTGAAAAGGGTGATTGCTTTTTGAAATTCTTTTGTATCAAATGCCTGAATACCCTCCATCGCAAGGCGTTGTGCTTCGGTGAATTGTTGCGCCACTTGCTTTTTAGGTTGCTGTCGGACAACTGCACTGTGAGTGTGATTTATTGTGATGAGCAGGGCAACCGTCGTAAGAATATAGAGCCGTTGAGTTATTGACTGCCGAAAAATCATAAAAATCTAAAATCCATATTGAGTAAATCCGCCGTCCACAGCAAGGCACTGACCAGTGATAAATGATGCTGCAGGAGTGCAAAGAAACGCTGCCGCCGCTGCAACTTCTTCCGGTGTGCCTACCCTGCCGGCTGGTGTGCGGGCTACGACCTCGCGATAGTATGTTTCGTTGGCAAGCACGCCCTCGGTGAGCGGAGTGTGGATATACCACGGTGCTACGGCGTTCACACGGATGCAATCCTTTGCCCACTCAACTGCAAGGTATCGTGCAAGGTGGATAAGCGCGGCTTTTGTCATGCTGTATGGAGAGCCGGTGCGGGCATACATCAGTCCGTTTGTCGAGGCAATGTGAACAATACATGCATTGGAACTTTGTTTCAGTAAGGGGTAGCAGTCGCGGCAGAGTGCAAATGCAGAGTGCAAATTGGTTGAGAATAACAAATCCACTTCATCATCCGCATAGTCCATTGTCGCCTTGCGGATATTCGTCCCGACGTTATTGATAAGTATATCAAGCCGGGACGATTCAGAACGGAGTGCTGCGAGTATATGATCCCTGCCTTTCTCGGTGGATACGTCACCTGCAATCGCAGTGGCATTAACTCCTTCCGAGCGCAACTCATCGGTGGCAATCATTAACGCTTCCTCGCCACGGGCTACAAGCACTACCGTTGCACCCATGTATCCAAGTTCAGCAGCGATTGCCCTGCCGATACCTTTTGATGCACCGGTGACTAAAGCCACTTGCCCTTTCAACGACCACCGCTGCTCAAATTGATGTCGCGACATATATCCTTCTGCAAAAATTTAGATATTGGGTCCGAGCATATCCTCAGGTCGGACGAGTTTATCGAAGCTGTCGCCGTCCATGAGATTGAGTTCGATAGCCGCTTCGCGCAATGTACCGCCCGACTTGTGTGCATGCTTTGCAATTTTAGCTGCATTATCGTAGCCAATATGCGGATTTAATGCAGTAACCAACATCAGCGAGTTTTTGTTGTAATAATCAAGCCGCTGAACATTTGCTTCAATACCATGTGCACAATGTTCCTCAAACATGATACAAGTATCAGCCAAAAGCCGCGCACTTTGCAGAAAGTTATAGATAATGACCGGCTTGAACACGTTAAGTTCAAAATTCCCCGACGAGCCGCCGACGTTAATTGCAACATCATTCCCCATCACCTGTGCGGCAACCATTGTCATTGCCTCGCTTTGCGTGGGATTGACTTTGCCCGGCATGATAGAACTGCCCGGCTCGTTTTCGGGAATCGAGATTTCTCCAAATCCACAACGCGGACCCGATGCCATCCACCGGATATCATTTGCAATTTTCATCAATGAACACGCAAGTGTTTTTAATGCGCCGTGGGCAAATACCAAAGCGTCGTGTGCTGCAAGTGACTCGAACTTGTTCGGGGCGGTCACGAATGGCAATCCCGTAAGACGCGCTATTGTTGCCGCACCGCGAACAGCAAACTCTGGATGTGTATTGATACCGGTTCCAACTGCCGTACCGCCAAGGGCAAGTTGATAGATGCCTTTCAAGGTGAACTCAATGCGCTCAATGTCATTATCAAGCTGTTGCACATATCCGCTGAACTCCTGACCCAGCGTAACGGGCGTTGCATCCATCAGGTGGGTGCGTCCGCTTTTGATAAGCGTTTTAAATTCCGCCGCTTTTGCTTGAAGTGTATTACGAAGTTTTGTAACAGCGGGCAACAGATGATGCACGAGTTGTTCCGCCGCCGCTATGTGCATCGCAGTCGGGAACGTGTCGTTTGAACTTTGCGATTTGTTCACATCATCATTCGGGTGGATTGGTTTTTTCGAGCCAAGCTCACCGCCGGCAAGTTCTATCGCACGGTTCGAGATTACTTCGTTGGTATTCATGTTTGTTTGCGTACCCGAACCGGTTTGCCAGATTGAGAGCGGGAAGTGTGCATCAAGCGAACCGGAAATCACGTCATCGGCGGCACGGGCAATGAGGTCTGTTTTATCGGCACTCAAAATACCGACCTCGTTATTTACAAGAGCGGCGGCTTTTTTTAATATACCAAGTGCTCGAATCAG
>JAEUSO010000200.1:3877-6214 GCA_016788605.1 Candidatus Kapaibacterium sp.
TCGCGGGGCATCCGTTCGATACCAATGGCAAAATGAATGAGCGAACGTGCTGTTTGTGCACCATAATAGCTATCGGCGGGAACGTCAATCGTTCCCATTGTATCGGATTCACTACGGACTTTCATATTATTTGCAGATGAGATTAGGGATGAGAAACATGATGTTTATGAAGCGGCGGCAAAAATACATTGTGCTTTGTTGCACGTTATTATACTTCGATTCAGTCAATACAATTTTTAGAACACCGGAACTTAACCGTACAGACACGGGTTTCAGTTCCAGCCCGGCAACGCTGTCCGGTATCACAACAAGACGAGGCAATAATTACGTAAGGTAATCACCACAATTATATTGGTACGTCTCTACCTCTTTCGGGAGGAGATACAGAACATCACACACCTCAGAGACGTACCTTCATACGAAAAAAGCGACTGCATAACTTTCAGCCGCTTTTTTTCTATTTAAAGAATTTGCTTCCTACCGGAATCCAATGGAAAGATTGATAAATAGTCCGCCAAAGTCCGTGATGGGATTCTTTCTAACGCTCTCCAATCCACTTCCGCCAAAGGGAATATAATAATAGCGGATACTCACAGCACTCATACTTTTTAACGGTGTGCCGATGTACGTGCCGATACCAGCGTAAGCACCAAACCGTGTATATGTGGTTGCGTAACCAAATGCTCGAAAGAATTCAAGATTATAGGGCGTTGCCATGATAAAGGTTGGTCCCGCTCCTAACGATAGAAAAGGTCGCATGTTTTCGGACAGCACCGATTGGAACACAAGCATATTCATCGAAAGCATAAGGGGAAACATATACAATCGGTTAATCTTATTCGGAACTCGGAATGAGTTCGTGATTGGATCATAATCGGTTTCAAATTCGCTTGTATTCCTCGCACCGGATATTCCCATGTCGAGTGATATGTCAAAATCGTTATTGAACTGCCGTTGATAAAAAAATCCAACTCCAAACCCATTGGAAGAAAACAAGATGTTCACACCTCCTACCGAGCGACGGCGTTTTGAATCTGCATCCGAGCTTAACAGCGGGCGTGACGGGGTAAAGATAAACGGTGTGTCAAGTTCAATGGCGGGCGGGCGGATTGGGTCGCCTTTTGTGGGTATCTCGCCGGGCGAATTGTCTTGTGCACGCAAACCCACTGTTCCCTGTATCAGAACAAGGCAGGAGAATGCCCACAAAATGAAAGCATACTTTGTCATGCGTTGCAATATCGTTGTACGACAACAACAACAAATATCGTGTGATGATGTTTCACAATAGCGTTACGGCTGCTCCTCGTGGACGAAAAGGCGATAGAGGTCGTCGGACGTGGTTGCTTTCAGCGCCTCGAAGCGGAAGGAATCGGAAATCAAAATCCTCGAAAGTTTGCTGAGTAATTTCAGGTGCGTGCTGACTTCATTTTCACGACCGATGAGCATGATGGCAAGCAGTACCGGTTTTCCGTCGAGTGATTCGTAATCAACCGGCTTTGCAAGCGTAATTGCAGAAGCAGACACACGTTGCACTGCATTGGACTTTCCGTGCGGCAGCGCAATGCCGTGACCTATTCCCGTGCTCATCAAGTTCTCGCGCTCCCAAATCACTTTTCGAACATCATCCACATTGGCTATATCACCGTTCTTTTCCAAAATGGCAAGCAGCGTATCGAGAACATCATTTTTGCTTGCACAAACCTGCTGTACCTCAATCCGTGAAGGAGTAAGTATGTCTGATAGATTCATTTTGCCTGCACCTCCTCATCTCGTTGCGCGTGTGTCGTTCGATTAAAGTGCGCGAATTTAGACGCAATCGGTATCACAGAAAAAAAATGTTCCCGTTTTCCGCAATATTCCCAAAGATATGCCTTGACAACGTACTTTGTTTTTTCAATGTTAATACACCGCCGTACCGTCGGGAACACAGCGTTCCGGTTGAAGAAGCACAACATCGCCTTGAGAATTTCCCACACCAAGTACAAGAACTTCGGACTCAAACGATGCAATGCGCTTTGCAGGAAAATTGACGATTGCCACAATTTGACTGCCGACAAGGTCGTCGCATGAATACACCGTTGTGATTTGCGCGCTCGACCGCTTTATGCCAATCTCACCGCCAAAGTTAATCAGCAACAGGTACGAGGGATTCCGTGCTTCAGGAAATGGCATTGCTTCGACAACCGTACCGATGCGTATGTCTAACGCAGTAAAGGTGGCAAAATCCGTAACCGGCTTCAGTCCTTTGTCGTGCATGATGCTTATTGCAGTTGCAGTACTTTACCATCCACACCGGGCATTTTAATACCAAGCATCTTGGCAAGTGTCGGAGCTATG
>JAEUSO010000201.1 GCA_016788605.1 Candidatus Kapaibacterium sp.
CATTGTTCCGTTGAGTGTGAAGATGGGTTTTGTGAATGGTCCGCGCACATTAAAATCGAGCGAATCAACCCAGCCATCCAAGAGTTCAAGTACGGCAATGCCCGCCACATCGGGTATGCGCTGCAAGGTGCGGAGCGAGAAATTTCGGATACCGACGGTCATGCCGTCAAATCGCTTACTATTCAGTACACCGTGCGCCGAGAACAGAGCGCGGCTGCTGTCATGTTTCATCAGCAGGTCGTGAATCATTGTCCCGCGCGGGGTAATGGTGGCGCGGACGGGACGCTGCGAAGAGAATGCAAATGCTCGGTTCAGTCCAAAGCGCAGAGAGTCAAGCGCGAGCAGGTATTCGCTTTCGTTAAGGGTAAGCGAGCCGCGAACGGCAAGCGGCATCCTGTTATTAATACGTGTGCTTGCGGTGAATTGTGTTTTCCCTTCAACTAATCGCAGCGCAAGTGTGGGACGGACAAATCGTGTTTGCTCGACACGGAAGACGGAATCGCATAAAACCTCAACATCAGCTTGCACAAGGTCGGGCTGGGTATTCATGTTTTCGGTGCGTAACAGGATATGCGCCCGCAGCGGTTGCGAGATCATAAACGACGAGCCAATTTGCATCGAAAACTTTGGAATATATGCTGTATCCACAGCAAGCTCGTAACACGCCTGCGAGCCGCGAAGTGACCCGCTTACATCGGCGCGGGCATTGATTTTCACACCTTGCAGAAACGGTGCTACGGGCGCAAGATTCCGAAGCCGGACGATGTAACGCATATCAAGCGTGTCTTCGGGTAGCCGGTACGGAAATGTCATTGGAACGGTGGCGGTGTCGCTACTCATCACCGATGCTTTTTTGCGAATAAATTTATCAATCATTTCGATTTGCGCTAAGAAGACCGGACCGAATGTGGTAAGCCGGAAGCGACCGTCAAGCGTAATGTCGGCGGGTTCGGAGGCAAGCGTCACCGTGCGGTTGTCTTTATCGCGCCGCAGGACGGATGCTTTGAGCGAGAAAGGAAAGATGGCGCGGTCGGCAAGAAGAAACTCATCCACCGACGCATCAAGATTTGCAGAAAGCGAGTCGGGGTGGAATCCTGTTCCTTGCACGGTGAACGCACCGCTGAAAAGACGCGGTGCTGTTGGTGTTTGCACGAGCGATGCAAGCGGCGTGTGTTGGAGCGATAATGCAAGCGAATATACCGGCATTGTTTGAGTATTCATATCCACTGTTCCGCGTGCTTCGAGCCAGCGCGGTTCGCCGTCATAGACAACGTCGGTCGAGTCCATGACTGCATCGGGGAATGCAAGGTGCAAGGTGTCGAGTGTAATCGTCCGGCTATCAATCCGTAATGATGATGCAAGCGATCGAAACTGCCGACCGGCGAACGAGGATTCATTTAGATTCACAGATGCGGCTGCCGATGCATCGCCAAGTGTTGTGCCTTTACCGCGTGCCTTGATTTGTCCGTTCAGCCGGCTTGCTGTTGCGCCGTTCATTGTCAGTGCGCTGATGTCGAAATCGCCGACGGTTGCATCCACATCATACTCCAAAAGCGGTCGCAATCCCAATCGCGCCGTTCCGCGTAGCGAGCCGAAGGTGGATGTTGCATCCACATCGCACGACAGGGAATCGCCGATGCCGAAGCAATGCGCCTTGCGAAAATCAACCCGGCGCAGAAACGGAATATCCGGCAGCACGACAGTTGGCAGCGCGTCGCGGACTTCGTTATAGGTTGCCACCGATTGCACAAGATTAATCGTATAAGTGAAGGGTTTGCCGTCGGCAAGATGGTCGAGAACAACCGTTCCTTGCAGGTCGGTGCTGCGTATGCGGACGTGCCGTGCTGCGATACTCATCCGGTTAATCGAACCATCCACATCGGCATCAACATCGAACATTCCTTTGAGCGAAAACGTGGGAGGTAAGAACAAGTTGAGTTCACGGGCAAGCAGTTGCGGCGTATTGAGCGAACAGCGGAACGGTGCGCGTTCAATTTTTCCTCCGGCGAACACATTAACCGAATCAAACCGTGCATCAAGTTCAAGGTCGGTGCTGTCGGTGATGATATGAAGGTTCAGGATGTTGAGTGCCGTTGTATCCACCCGTGCGGCAAGGCGGAACTCGCGTGGCGAAAAGCCCGTGCGCTCTTCGCGGAAGGTAAAGTTGTTGATACCGGCGGTGTAGGTTTGCGATGCGATATTCAGGATTGCAGAGCATGAGAGATTTACATTGTGCAGTGTGGTGCGTGTGTAATGGATGCGCTGCGGAAGCGGTTCGCCGCTCAATGAATCATACACAGTGACCGTACCATTGCGGAGTGTCAGGTCGCGGAGTGTGATTCCCCATTCAAAGGGTTTTGCAGGCGTTGTGTCCTGCTTGGGTTTTACAATGTGTTCAACATTCCACGTGCTGTCCGTAGCCGAGCGGAGCAAGCGGACAACAGGTGCATCGAGTGTGATGCCGCTGACGACAATGCTCCGAAGCAGTAGCGGTTCTATTTCGTACCGTGCGGTGAGCGATGCAGCCGAGAGAACGGTATCGCCCCGTGTTATCAGCCGCACAGAATCAAGTTCAATCCCCTTAAAGATATTCACGCGAAGCGCAGTAAATTCAACCTTTGCCTCAAGCTCATTTGCAAGAATTTCCTCGACCTTTTTCGCCGACCAGCGTTGAAACCAATCGGTCTGAACAATGAAGAACGCCGCCACTCCCGCGAGCAACGATATAACCGATACAACAATAATCGCCCACATGGTAAAGCGAAGCAGCAAACGCGCCCACGTTGCCTGTGCTCGCAAGCTCATGGCAGCCGGTCGGTGTATATCGAATGTGCCTACTTTCATAGTGAGGTATTATGCGCCGTGTTGAGTGAAATTTTACGTGTTGCCGTTCAACGTATTCCGAGTTCTGTTCGCACTGTTTTTGGCAGTGATAATGCAACAAGCGAATACGACATGTCTATCATCTCGCGCATCAGATTTGAAGGCACGCCGCTTTGTGTGCGTACGGTATTCCAATGCTGTTTGTTCATGTGGTAGCCGGGTGTGATTGCATCGTATTCTTCCCGCAGTTCAAGTGCTCGCGCCGGCTCGCATTTCAGATTCACCGTCATGGGCGATTCATCCAATGATGCCAATGCAAACATCTTACTCTTTTCATCGCTGCCGACAAAGAACACAAGCACGCCGTCGCCAAATGGCATTCGCTCGGATGTGTGCGGTTTGCTCAGGCAATACGTGCGAAAATCATCGAGTGTCATTGCCGGGTTAGTCGGTTACTTTATAGGAGTAGGTTCGTTCAACGTAGTTGCCGCGTGCATCGGTTTGGTCGAAACGGAGAATGTACGTTGCCGCCGAATCGTATTTAATGCTGACGGTTGAACGGAGTGTGTCCACCACCGGGGCGCAAACGGCATTTTGCTTTTTCTTCAAGCTCACCGAAACCCACGTGCGGAACTGGACTTGTCTATTGCTCAGTGTGTCGTTGCTGAATCCATAGAGCGTGTGGTCGAGTTCCCAGCAGTTTTCAGGGCGGACGGATTTCACACGAAGCACAAGTGTTTTGTTATTGCTTGATATCACGCTGTCGGGTTCAACATGCGGCGAGGTAAAATACGTAAATGGCTCGATGGTGCTCGAATCGCACGCCGCAAACAGCAATACCGCCGTTACGCAAAGCATTGAGAAAAACCGCATCGGTGCGGGTCTGTATTTTGTTGTAATAATCGGTCTCATATTGTCTTGTTTGATTACACCTGCAAGATACGCCGCGAATGACGATTGGCTGCGTCGCAGAGTGGACTGAAATCCGGTCAAACTCCGGCATTCCTTCGTCGCCGCGCTGTGCGGCTGTGTAAATTCGCGCATGGAGATTCCCGGACAACAGCAAACTATCAGTGCAAGACCGTCGGCACTTTTCTCACGCTTGCGAACCCTTTGGCGCATGGTGCAGGACGTGGGCATCCGCCTCGGCGACGACCACATCTACCTTCTTGCGGCAGGTGTCGCGTTCAACGTCCTGATGTGTTTTATCCCGCTCACACTTGTTGCGCTGTACATTGCAGGTGCAATCGTTGATATTGACCGTATGATTGACGCGGTTGCCGTGAACATGCGGACCGCGCTGCCGCCCATTCCCGCCACCGAGCAGCTTATCGCAAGCGTCACCGACGAAATCCGCTCGGTAAAAGCACTCAGCGGTACGGCTGGGCTGATTGGTTCGGCGGTACTTCTTTGGACATCCTCCGCGCTGTTCAGTTCGCTCCGTACGGGATTCAACGCCATCTTCCACATTCCCACACCAAAGTTTTTTCTGTGGTACAAAGTCAAGGATATATTCTTCACCGTCATTACGTGCGTGCTTATACTCGCCACTGTTGTCACCACGCCGCTCATCTCAATTCTTAACGCCAAGGCAGCCGCGCTCTCGCCGGATAACTACGACATGGTTATTTCCAACTCGATGTCATTGCTTATCAATAGCGTGTCGGCGTTCCTCTTGTTCTATGTGCTGCTGCGCTTTGTGCCCAACCGACCGCAACCGTTCTTCATTGTGATGACTGCAACGCTTTGCGGCGCGGTGTTGTGGGAATCCGCGCGGTTTGTCTTCACATGGTATCTCACGCACATCGCCTCGTTCGGCAGGTTTTACGGGACATTCACTGTTATTATCGTTGCGGCGGTTTGGATGTATTATTCCGTTCTCATTGTGTTTGTCTCGGCGGAAATCGCCGAATACCTGCACGAACGCCGGACGCAGGAAGAGTAGGGGGAAGTTGGAATAAGAGTTCATGTCAACTTTTTCATCAACTTCGTCATATTGCAACAGTGTAGAAATGATGCACAAAGAGTTTAGAGTGAAGTACACTTAACAACTGAATTACAAATGGAACACATATCAAGCACACGCTCATTATTAGCATCATTCTATTTTGGTTCACGGACTACGTATCGTCTGCGTATCACCGAACGTGAATGGCTTGACTATGTGCAAACTCATGCTTCGAATTATTATCAGTTTAGGGCATACTCAAAGGGAAACTTATCAATTGTATTTAGGAGTTATGAAGATGATACGATTACGGTCAATGCAATTAAAGAATATTGGAATGGGCGGTCAAGCACTATGAGTTGCGCCCTGAGTTACCAAAAGGAAAGCGATACCACCATTTTCCTACAGCTACACTTGGGGAGAGACATTTTCTTACTTCTTGTTACCGCTGTGTTGTGTGTTATGTTCATTGTCCCTTCTCTGAAGAATTCTATTGATACCAGCGACTTCAGGGCTATCATCTTTACCGTAGTTTCTTCCACAGTCCTGTTATCAATTATGATTTTAAGTAACTCACGGGTTGATTCCGTAGACCTTATTGAAGGATGGCTTACGCACATCGAGCAACAGGCGGGAACAACAGCTTCAACTAAAGACATACGATGAGCAAACAACGAATGAATCACGATGAAGAGCGACTGTGGCTTGATATTCAGGCATTCCGATTTGATAAACATGATGTTGAACTTCCATTCTCGAAACGCCTTGCACGCGACAACAGCTGGTCGCTTGGATACGCACTCCGCGTCATTGATGAATACAGGAAGTTTCTTTTCTTGTGTTGTGTGTGTAATCATGGTGTCACACCATCGCTCGCAGTGGATGAAGCATGGCATCTGCACTTATGTTACACACAGTCGTATTGGGTTGATCTGTGTAAGAATACCCTTGGTCGTGAATTGCATCACCTGCCTACCGAAGGCGGTGCAACCGAATCAGAGAAGTATCTTCAGTTTTACACAAATACGTTTGCTTCCTATACACACTATTTTGATGAACAGCCGCCGCCTGATATATGGCTCGCACCGGATAAACGGTTTGAACATCCGCTAAAAAGTAGAAAGCAGGATACCCATTGGCATATCCGAAAGCCAAACCGGTTCACGATTCTTTTCATTCTCGGCACTATTGTTTGCTTTACTGCCCTTGCTATGACGATAGAGGAAGAATACAGAATATCAATCATAGGTATTGGTGTTGTTGTGGTGATAGTATCCGCGTTCTTGTCAATGCAGCGTGATGATGGAACTAACAATCACGCCTTATGCGGTGGATGTGGCGGGACAGGTTGCACTAATGATTCCGGTTGCAGCGGATGTGGCGGCGACTGACACTCTACAAACAACAACGGGCAATCCTTTTCGAAT
>JAEUSO010000202.1 GCA_016788605.1 Candidatus Kapaibacterium sp.
AAAGTCCGCATAGATGACGGGAAGACCGTTGCGCGACACCGCTTCGACAGCTTGTCGAACTGGAGCAGTTGCACATTTACCAAGGACGGTAACTACTGTGTGGTTGTACAAGCCACACCGTGGAAGACGATAGACCCAAGCCCGCCAAGCCGTCCAAGCTGGATATTCTTCAACATGAACACAGGCGAGGTTGTTCACCGTAAGAACTTCATTCGAGAGCCGGGAATACGGAGGGCGAGTATTCAAGATGTTGTTTTTGATTGCAATGAAGAGCATATCATAGCCGGATGCGAGAAGCGATGGGATACATCTGGATCAGGAAGAACATATTATTTCAAGAAAGAGACGGGTGACAGCAGTGATATGGTAACGTTGGGTGCAGACGGACCTGCGGGGACATCTGTACAATTCTCCTCAACGTGTAATTACATGGCAACATCGCTTTGGTGGAAGTATGATACGCCCGATGACGGTCTTAGTGTCTATAATACAGCTACAAAAGAACGTCTGGTTCACTTGAAAATGGCTACATCAGGAATACGGCGCGAGTTCACCCCCGATGAAAAGTATTTGGTGGTGGCGAAGGATGGTATATTATTATATGAGTTATCAACTGGGAAACTTGTCTTTGCAAACGATTGGGCAACTATCACAACCTTAGCGGTAGCACCAAATAAGAACGTTGTTGCAACACACTTCTCAACAAGCGGTGCTTTGTTTATGCAACAACTGCCTACATCTACAACCGATGTTACCCATTCGGATATACATTCGGATATCCTCTACCCTAATCCTAGCACTGGAGCAGTTGAAATCAAATGCACCCTGCCCCGTGCAGGTGTGCTGACGATGACGGTAAGCACAAGCGACGGTCGTGTTGTACGGACAATGATGCAACCCGCCACCGACGGCGAGAACAGATTCGCCATCCCAACGGCAGACCTGTCATCGGGCGGCTACCTGCTCCGATGCACTATGGGCGGCGGCTACAGCCAAACGTATTCCTTTATCATAACCAAATAAAGGAATACAACCATGAAAACAATCCTCATTATCGCCATCATTCTGATGGCGGGCATCGCCGCATCCGCACAAACGGTTATCACCCCGCCTGCACTCGGCACATACTCTTCCGATTCCGTGAACACGCTCAGTAACTCTGTCCTCGACACCGCGATGCACAACAAGTTCATCTTAGGGTGGAACTGGTCGCAAGGTCCTACAGCACTCAACGCTCGCTACAAGATGAACGCAGATGAGCGGCATTATCAACGCATACACCGTTCGCTGCTCATGGCTGACGAACGACATGGCACGCAAGACAACAGCAACGCATATCATCATCAGCAGGTAGATAACAGGATTCATATTCAATCAAGCCGCTCCGGTTCTGCAATCGGGGCGGCTTTTTGATTTGTTCACAAAGTGTCGAACTGAAACGTTGTAGTTTTGCCATTACACGACTTCATTACTTAGCAATACTTATGTACGAACAGCAAAAGTCACGTTTGGCGGAATACAAAGAACGCAGCACACAATTACGGAGGTTTCTTTGACCTCGACACCAAACAAATGGAGGTGGACGAGCTTGAGCAAAGAACGCAACAGAACGGTTTTTGGGATGATAACATAGCAGCACAAAAAGTGATGCTTGAAATTGCCGAACGCAAGGAATGGATTCAACTCTATTCGGATTTAGGCAGAACGATTGACGATTGCGAGGCACTCATCGCGCTTGCCGAAGAAGCAGGAGACGATACGATGGAACAGGACATCGTCCGTGAACTGGATTCCACAGCAACGAACCTTGAGCAGTTGGAACTCCGAAAGATGCTCTCGGAGCCGAACGATGAACGAAACGCAATCCTTACCATCAATGCAGGTGCGGGCGGAACGGAAGCGCAGGACTGGGCGGAAATGCTGATGCGGATGTACACCCGATGGGCGGAGCGACACGGGTTCAACGTCATTCTTGCCGATGAACAACAAGGCGATACAGCTGGTATCAAATCCGCAACACTCGAAATTCAAGGACGCTATCCGTATGGGTATCTCAAGGCGGAAAATGGTGTGCATCGCTTGGTGCGTATCTCCCCTTTCGATAGCAATGCGCGCAGGCATACGTCATTTGCATCGGTGTTTGTCTATCCCGAAATTGATGATTCCATTGTGATTGATGTGAACCCCGCCGATGTTGAAATGGATACGTTCCGTTCGGGCGGTAAGGGTGGGCAAAACGTTAATAAAGTTGAAACCGCCGTCCGGTTGCGCCATATTCCCACGGGTATTGTTGTCTCCTGTCAGCAGGAACGCTCGCAGCACCAAAACCGCGAACGCGCAATGAAGATGCTCAAATCGCAACTCTATAAAAAGCAGCTCGAAGAGCAGGAAGCGGCAAAAGCATTGGTGGAAGGAAGCAAGAAGAAAATCGAATGGGGCAGCCAGATTCGCTCGTATGTGTTTCAACCCTATACAATGGTGAACGACCACCGCACGGAAACCAAAGTCACCGACGTACACAAAGTAATGGACGGTGAACTTGATGAGTTTATCAAGGCGTTTTTAATGATGTCGGACGAGGCATGATATGACAATCAAAGAACAATTTATCCGAGAAATCGCGCACGCACTTTTATCCATTGTCTTTGAAGGTCGTTTTGCAGACAGTGCTTTACAGAGGAAGTTTCGTGATAACAAACAATGGTCGGCGGAAGAAAAGTCAGTTGCCGCAAAAACGTTGTATTCCCTGCTGCGGAACTGGCGGCGAGCATGGTACACAATCCGCCGCGAAGAAACCAACGACGTTGTTGCACTTGAACGGCTCATTCTTATGTGGATGCGCTTGCAAGGTGTGAACCTGCACTCGATGGCGAACGGACTTCCCTACTCCAAGCAAGATCTCCAAGAACGTTGGTCGTCGCTTGATGATACTGATGCCACGACATTTGCACTGCGGATGTCATTACCCGATTGGCTTGCCGAACTCTGCAACCGTGAAATAGGCGATACGTTTCCGAGTATTGCCGAAGCACTGCTCGCAGAACCGACAATCACCGTTCGCACAAACACACTCCGTACTTCAGTTCAAGAACTGCGAGCGTTATTTGATGAACAAGGCATACGCACGACTGTTCATGATGTGTTTCCTGACGCAATTTTTTTAGAGCAGTATCATAATGTCTTTGCTACTACAGAGTTCAAAAACGGACTGTTTGAAGTGCAGGATGCCGGCTCGCAGCTGATTGCCCCGTTCGTTCAGGCAGAAGCAGGAATGCGCGTAGTGGATGCGTGTGCGGGTAGCGGCGGTAAGGCGTTGCACCTTGCGGCGTGTATGCAAAACAAAGGTCGCATCCTTGCTTTAGATACCGAAGCATGGAAACTTAATGCACTCATGGAACGCTCGCGCCGTGCTGGTGCGTCTATCATCGAAACACGTGCTGTCAACACGACGAAAGTTATCAAACGGTTGCATGACAGTGCCGACCGTGTTCTCCTTGATGTACCGTGCAGCGGGTTAGGAGTGTTACGCCGCAATCCTGATACGAAATGGCATCTCAGCAACGACACACTACGCACACTCCGCTCAACGCAACAAGAGATACTTCGCAGATACTCTCTTATGGTGAAACCGTCGGGCAAACTTGTTTATGCCACATGCAGCATCCTTCCAAGCGAGAACGAGGAGCAGGTGCGGTGGTTCATAGCAAACAATCATGGTTGGGAATTGGAAGAAGAACGCCGAATCTCGCCGGCTGATTACAACAGCGACGGTTTTTATATGGCGCGCCTGAGAAGAATCGGACTATCAGATAACGATTAATCCGGCAAACCTTTTCCGCGTGTTTCAACTGCGAAAAACGCAGCGACAACCGCAATGATGTACGACCCGGCAAAGAAGAGTGCGGCGTTTGCATAGCCGCCGAGATTCGTCACAATCGTACCGACAAACAAGACGGCGATTGCAGTTGCCAAACGTCCGGCATTTAAGCTGAACCCGACTGCTGTTGCGCGGATTCTTGTGGGGAAAAGTTCGGGCAGATATATATACATAATTGCCTGGGCAAGACCGATGAAATAGCCGAGCGCACCGATCTCCCAATACACACGTGCTGTAAATGTAGTATTCGTCAGGAAGAGTAATGCCGATGCTGCAAAGCAACCTGCATAACTGAGCATGATGGTGTACCTCCGCCCGATTCTATCGCTGATGAACCCTGCCGAGGCACAACCGACAACAGCACAAAACCCTTGGACAATAAGCGCGTTTCCTCGTTCGATATTCCCCGGATATTGCTCGGTGAAAAATGCTTGTATCCACTGGGGAATCCATGCGAGCGACGCCCAATACCCGATAAGCAATCCGCCGAATGCAACCGCTCCAATAATGGCATTCCGCCTGTGTACGGGCGATAGGACATCACCCAAGAGTGATACGCCGCCATGCGAATGTTCGGGCGATTGTGTTCCGGCTTCTTTCCATTTATCAGATTCTTTGAGGGTTGCCCGAAGGAGAATTGTCAGGAATGCCGGAGCCGCTCCGATGAAGAACACCCACCGCCACGACGGTATTTGCCGTGTGATAAATCCTGCAATCAACACGCCCGCTTGATATGATGTGATAAGGATGCCGATGGCAATTGCACGGGAACGCTCGACCCATACTTCCGAGAGAAATGTTGTAATGCTTACTAACTCACCACCGATACCAAGTCCGGTCAAAAATCTGAAGACCGCCAAGTGCCACCACTCTTGGGATAATCCTGCAAGTCCTGTGAAGAGTGCGTAAATAAAAATTGAGAAGAGCATCGAGCGGACGCGACCGAGTTTGTCGCCAATCATCCCGAAGAGTATTCCACCCGCCATCCAGCCGAAAAGAAACGCTGAGTTGATGAATGACGCAATCTGGTTCTTGTCTAAGCCCGGCAGATGAGCGATAAGTTCACCGACCGCTTTGGGTTGCACCGCCGACATGAAGGTGGAGTCCATGCCGTCGAACATGCCTCCTAACCAGCATCCGACAAAGACAAGAATATGATAGCGTGTGATGGCAGTTGAGGACATAAACTATGGTATAAGGTTACGATGGAATCCAATCTTGAATGAGTATTGGAAAAGCGGCAAGCGATTCATCAAGTTTAGAAACATCTTTACCGCCAGCCGTTGCAAGATGCGCCTTACCGCCGCCGCCGCCGCCAAGTTGCTTTGCCACTGCACCGACAATTTTTCCCGCCGGGTATGACGAGGTAGAATCATCAGTGACAACACAGACGAGTTGCGCCTTACCGTCAAGTTCTGTTGCCAGAAGTCCGATTCCGTTATGCGCGAGTTCATTCCGCAGTGAGTCGCCGAGTTCCTTCAATTGGTCGAGGTCGGTTGCGTTCACGCGGGCGGCAACAACCTTCACTCCATTCACCTGAACTGCCTTCGTTACCAACGCCGGAATTGCCAAACTAAGCTGCGATGTTTGGTATGAAGCGAGTTCTTTCTCCAACTGCTTAATTTTATCGTGCAGCGATGTTACGTTGTGTTGCTCAGTATGGAGTTGTTGCTGCAAGCGATTGATATAATCCCCGATAAAGAGTCCGGTAGTTGCCTCTATTCGGCGAATACCCGCAGCAACCGCACCTTCGCTTTTTATTTTAAAGAGACCGATGTCGTTCGTGTTCAGCACGTGCGTCCCTCCGCAAAACTCCGCCGAGAATTTTTCATCTATCACCACAACGCGGACAAAGTCGCCGTACTTATCACCGAAGAACATTTTCACATTCGGGACTTTTTGCGCTTCTTCAATCGGTAGTTCAAGCGTATAAACATTGACACGCTCCATGATTTTCTCATTCACCATATCCTCGATAGCTTTCAGTTCGGCGGCATTTACTTTCTCGAAATGCGTGAAGTCGAACCGAAGATGTTCCGGTGCCACGAGTGAGCCGCTTTGCTTTACGTGTGTTCCTAAAACGCGGCGCAATGCCTCGTGCAGAATATGGGTCGCCGAATGGTTGCGTTGTATGTGCCAACGGCGTGGAATATCAATCTCAAGACGTGCAACATCGCCAACCACATTCTCAACATCCCGGTCGCAATGGTGCAAAAACACACCGTTATTCTTTCGAACATCAAGGATGCGGTATGTTGTGCCGCCGATAGTGAGCGTGCCGTTA
>JAEUSO010000203.1 GCA_016788605.1 Candidatus Kapaibacterium sp.
CGAGTGAATCTCGATGCCTACGCGCACACCGGTCGGCACGTCGTCGCCCACGGGTATGACAAGGGTGTTATCAGAGTTCAGGTTGAATGGTTGCGGATAAGGGGATTCGAGTGCGCTTACACCAAAGCCACCGCTAAAGAAGAGTGTGTCTTTCGCCGCAGCGTCTTTATCGCTTCGCATCGAAAGAAAGTAATTCGTTGCTCCCATCCGCTGCGCTCCTAGTTGCTGCTCCTCGGTTATACTGACCATATAGTCAATCGAACGCGGATTATCGGGATTCAGCAACATCTCCGGCGTATCAACACTCGTGATGAATATATCGGCGGTATCCGATGTTGTCGAGACCGTGGCAGGCAGAACACAGCGGAAGAGTTTGACTTGATAGGGATACACCGACGCATTGACTGTGAACGACGGGCGTGAGTATTCCAGAATACGGTTGTCGGGATCGAAAACCGGCATCCGTGCCGCATTGCTGAAATATCCGTTGCGTGAGCGGTATCCCGTATAGTAGAGCCATGGTAGTATTTTCCGCCATTCACCGGCAAGCGAGCTTTGCTTGAGTACCAATGCACTGTCGAGCGCCTTATACGGATTTACGTTTCTTCCCATCAATTCCCACATTGTGCGTACCGCGTCCTCGCGTCCGGTTTCCTGTAAGTATTGCAGCAGAAATGCGTGTGTGTATCCCGCGTTCTGTCTGTTGTTAGGATTGGTGAAGAAGTATTCCTGCGAATTCAAAAATGCAAGCCGCATGTATTGCAGGTAATCGTTCACATCGGGGTAGGCGCGGAACTCCATCCATGTGCTTGTCATTTCATTGAAGTTGGGATGTGATGCGCGTGTGTAGCCAAGTTGCACCGAGTGGTGATACTCATGGGCGCAGGTCACTTTCAGCAGGGAATACGGCTCGCCGCCGAATACCTGCCGCCTGCGTATGGGAACAGAGGTAGAGACAGTGACTGAATCAAGCGGACTGAAATCATTATCAATAAAAATAAAGGAGGTGGATGCAGTATATCCGCCTGACATTACATCCGATTCTGGAAACGTAAGTCCGTAGATTCCCGAATACGAAGTACCGATGAATGAGTATCCCGGCTCGCCGCCGATATCAACCAAATATACATCTGTTGCATTGCCGTCCTCGTTGTCGTCGGGCGGCGGCTTGTAGCCGAGCTGTGTGATTTCAAGTGCGTAAGCATCGTCCATGAATTTCATGGCAGAGTCGGCATAGTCAGGGATGGCATTGTTGTTTGCATCGCCGCGGGGCACGCGGTTCACGCCTGTTGTGTCGTAGTGGATTTTGAACTTGCCCGACGGCGAGAGTTTGCTGAACTCCATCTGCGGACGCACATTCACAAGGATTTCCTTGCCGTTTTTCAGTATGCGTTTTTTTGCGTGTCCGGGCACGATGCAGTTGCGTACCGGAGGCGTATCGCCGTCGTTATGTGCGGCGGCGGACGGCGGGGAAAACATAAGCCCGCACATCACGGCAAGTACAATCAAAAACGGTGGTGTGATCTGTGTCGGTGTCATTGGATGGGTCTCGGTGGGTAGGTGGTCTTATTCCGCGTCGAATGCGGGACTGATAGCTTTGTGCGAGCCATCGCAAAACGGTTTGTTCTTCGATGCGCCGCAGCGGCAGAGCGATGCCTTTTCCTTTGTCTCAGTCCTGCCGTCTTTGTGGCGGATGGTGAATGTGCCTGTCACACGCAACGGACCGTTGTTGAGTATGTCAACATTCACCGGTTGCGGCTCGGTGTGGTAGCCCGATGTGTCATTTGCGGCGGTAAGTGTTTCATCATGACGCACAAAGCTCAACGCACCCGACGGACATTGTTGCACTTGGGCGATAATGGCATCGGTGCTTGCGCCCTCGGGGCTTATCCAGGGGCGTTTGCGGGGGTCGAATACGCCCGGTAATCCATGAAAGCATTGTGCCGAATGGCTGCAAAGCGAGGGCTGCCAGAGTATGGTGATTTCCCCGTTCGAGTATTTCTTGTTCATCGTCATCGTATGTTTCTCCGTAGGAGTGTGAGCTGATTTTATGCCGTGTGGCAACCACAATATAACAGCGGGCTGTTGCATTTATTGTAACCATGAGCGAATGGACTGTTCCTGCCTGTCGGATTACACTCTCTTTGCGGCGATATACCGCTCTGTTTCTTCCACCACGCGCTGCCAATCAACAGCGGGCGCAATCCCCGTAATCTCGGCATGAGTGGCAATCGAAGGCATCGGTGCAACAAGTGTGCGCCGCCTGCCAAAGAGTAATTGGGCAGGTGTGAAGAGCCACGCTTTCACGAACGTTTTTGCAAGCCACAGTATATCCATACCGCTTCGCAAAAACATGAACGGATTCCATACTGTGCTTTTGCAGAGTGCAAACCAGATGCTTGTGTCATAGTTGTTCTGTATGAAAGTACGGAACACGTGTTGTGTTTCACGGAGCGTTGCCTTCCGTGTGGCAAACGTCAGGCAGGTCGAGGTTGCCGTCCGCCAATAGGTTTCGCCGTGGGTGAGGATGCGAGCAGTGGGGGGATGGACGGGATGTGTGTAGTAATCAAGATGGTCGTAGGGTGTTGCGAAATCAATATCCGTCCGCTCGCGCAGAATATCAAGCATCGGTGCAAACGAATCGGCGCGGTAGAGGTAATCATCTTCGGCGAAATACACAATATCCGCATCGGTTTGCTCAAGAAGAAGATCAATCTGCATCGAAAAGGTGACAGCGTTGCTTTTGGCAGTGCTGCGGAGAATAACAAGATCGGCGGCATCGAAATACCGAAGCATCATCTGCTCATAATCGTCGGGACATCCGTCCAAGATCGCCCAAACCTTAGCGCGTACATGACCGAGCGAGCGTCGCAATGAAGCAACACCGAGTTCGGCAAGAGCACGTTTATCGGTGCGGTGGATGAACGGTGTTTTTGAAACGCCCGGATACACACGGTATGCTATGGCAACATCGTAGCCCGATTGTTTGCTGCTTGACGTTTCGCTCACGTTGCGGGGTGGGTTAATTTCTGCAATGCTGCGCGCAGATTGGCGATGATTGCCTCGACATGCTCGGTCTTGCATGTTCCCACCGATAGCCGGTACCACGGCGAGTCCTGCGTTGAGCCGAATGCGAAGAACGGTACGAGCGCAACCTTTGCTTCGTGAAGAAGGTAGGCGGTAACATCGGCGGTGGTTGCAAGCGTGGGTCCGTCGGCGGTGGTTGCCCCGTGCAGGGCGAATTTCACCGTCAGGTACATTGCCGCCTCGGGCACAATCGAATCAACGTGATGCCCTTCAGCTTTCAACGATTGGATACCCGCATGGAATCCGCGCAGCCGCTCTTCAATCTCGTTGCGGCGGTGCGTGATAAACCCGCCGTATTCATCAAGGTTTGCCAAGTACGCGCCTGTTGCACTTTGCTCTGCTTTTGGCGCCCATGCACCGATATGCGAAAGGATGCTCTTCATCTTGTCAATAATGTGTTTGGGTCCCATTGCCCAACCAACCCGCACACCTGTTGCTGCAAGCGACTTCGATATGCCGTCCACAAACACCGTGAAAGGTCGCATTGCGGGATTCAACGAAACCGGATCGTAGTGGCGTATGTCGCCGTAAGTTAGCTCCCAGTAGATTTGGTCGTACAGCACATAGAGCGGTTTTCTTCCGTCGGCTGCGCGCTGTTCGTTTTCGGCAAGGACAAGATTGCAAATAGCATCGAGGTCATCTTTACGGAACGTTGTTCCCGTGGGATTCAGAGGCGAACATAAGGCAATCAATGCGGCTGAACCGATATGCGGCGCAAGTTCCCCGGCAGTCGGCATGAATTTGTTTTCGGGTGCTGTTTCCACCATCTGCTGCCGTGCATGGGTCAGGTAGGTGTAATGGTTGTTGTTCCACGAGGGAACAGGAAAGAGGACTGCTTCTCCTTCATTAACAAGCGTTTGGTAAATCGCATAAATCAGCGGACGCGCCCCGCCCGAAATCACAATCTCGCTTGCGTCGTAGCTAATCCCCTGCCGCGCTTGCAGCAATGCCGAAACGGCGTTTCGCAAGACAAGCATTCCGTCGGCGGGCGGGTAGTTTGTTTCATGGTTGCGGTATGCTCCGGCAATCGCCTCGGTCAGTGCGTCGGGAATGGGAAACACATTCGGGTTGAAGTCGCCGATGGTAAGGTTATGTATTGGCTCGCCCCGTGCAATAAGCGCGTTCACTTCGGCGGCAAGTTTGATAATCTCCGAACCGATGATGTGTTCAGCTAAATCGGAAACAAGTGGTTGAGCGTTTGCCATGTCGGTTGTGGTTTTTGCGAATGTCGTGTAGGATAGTTATGCGTCGGTGCGGTGTTTGACTGAGTGAGCTACGGTTTTTGTAAGGATGATTTCAGCGATTCCAACGCCTCAAGCATCAGGTGTTCATCATAGAATGAACTTGTGCGGATGCGAAGCCAGCGACGGCGGCTGTGCAGGCGTATCTTCACAACCCTGTATGCACCGCGCACCTTAAATCTCTTCTCGCCTCCAATCAACATTTGTGCTATATCGCTTCGCGGAATGGTGCGCTCGCGGAACCGGTTGCGAAACCGAATACCGTCCTTTGTAATAATCACCGTCCGGCGCGAATACCAGTTGGCAAACAATGTCAATGCCGAACCAATCACGAACACGCCCAAAAGGAGAACGAGCGGATCGGTGAGGGAAACCGAGACGGTTCCCTCGGGCGATCCGAGCATCATACTCCGCATGACGGCATAAAGAATGAGTGCCGCTGCATAGAGCGACATAGCTTTCCAGTAAAAATCAAGGCGGTAATGAAACTCGTGTTGCACGATAGTGGTTTGTTGGTGGTCGTGTGTTATGCCGCACTATGCCAGCGGGCGGCACAACGGATTCCCCGTGCAAATCTACAACAGCGGAACAACGGATGCCATGCTGCGTCACGTCTTTTTTCCGATTTTTGTCAGTTGGATTTCGCACAGCCGCTCTAAAGCGGTCATTATGCCGCGCAGTCCGCCGCCGGTGGCGGATACATCCGCCACTGTCACACTACGTTGAATTCTTATACCATATCATGCAAGAGCAAACTCCCTACAAACCCGTGAACACTATCCGCATTGTCACTGCTGCGTCGCTTTTCGACGGGCACGATGCCGCCATCAATATCATGCGCCGGATAATCCAATCAAGCGGAGCCGAAGTCATCCACTTGGGGCATAACCGCTCGGTGCGCGAAGTGGTGGATTGCGCTATCCAGGAAGACGCACAGGCAATCGCCATGACAAGTTATCAAGGCGGACACGTGGAATACCTGAAGTATATGCACGACCTCTTGCACGAAGCGGGCGCGGGGCACATCAAGATTTTTGCCGGCGGCGGCGGTACAATCCTCCCCTCCGAAATCGAAGAACTCCACGCATACGGAATTGACCGCGTGTACTCGCCCGACGACGGCAGGGCAATGGGACTGCAAGGCATGATTAACAATCTTCTTCAGAAAAGCGACTTTATTCCGCCAGCCACACAAAGCGCAACAATCACCACCGGTGTCCGCACACGGAATCCGCTTGCATTAGCGCAGGCGGTTTCGATGATTGAACGCGGTGAAACACCCGAAGAGTTTTGGAAGGAACAGGCGGTGCAGCGGACGAAACCACTGTGTGTGCTTGGCATTACCGGAACGGGCGGCGCAGGGAAATCCTCGCTCACTGATGAACTCGTCCGGCGTTTTTTAGAGGACTTTCCCGATAAGACAATCGGTGTGATTTCGGTGGACCCCTCGAAGCGCAAAACAGGCGGCGCACTTCTTGGCGATCGCATCCGCATGAACGCTGTCAGCAATCCGCGTGTGTATATGCGCTCGTTCGCCACGCGCGAGGCAAACGTTGCATTGAATAAGAATGTCCGCGCCGCACTCAATATCCTCCGCGCCGCTGACTTCGACATGATTATTGTTGAGACAGCGGGCATCGGGCAAAGCGATTCGCAGATAACGGAAATCGCCGACCTCTCGCTCTATGTGATGACACCCGAATACGGTGCTGCATCGCAACTTGAGAAGATTGATATGATTGACTACGCCGACCTGATTGCGCTGAATAAGTTCGATAAACGCGGCGCATTGGATGCCTTGCGCGAT
>JAEUSO010000204.1 GCA_016788605.1 Candidatus Kapaibacterium sp.
GAAACCATACGCCATACATTGAAGAACAATCAACACGCCAGCCAACCAGAGCCGTCTGGCAACAACCGGATGCAGCAACAGACAGGCAGCGGGAATACACAGCAGTGCGTAACCCTTTCCGTAAAACCCAATCACAAACAGGATCAATGGAATCCACAGCCAAAGAAGCAGCGGTATTCGCGGTAACAGCGGCGGATCATTCGATAAAGGTACTTTCAAGCCCGCAATCCATAACACAACCAATGCGGTGCCGGCATAGAGTGAATACGACATCATGGTAACGGCATTCTGGATGATGCTTGATTTCATCACCGGATTATGCGTTGAATACAACGCGATGTAGCTTGCCACGCCGCCGCAATCGTTCATCATCGGAATCAACCAAAGAAGCATGACTGCAATCGCAATAAACAATGAGAGGGCAAACTGTTTTGCAACAACAGTTTTTTCGTTTGATTGATAATACCGCCACCATAGCACGGCAGCCAACGGTGCGACTAAGAATACCGATGTTGCTCTGTATCCCAATGCAAACGCCATCAAGGGCAAGGAAAGAAGTTCCCACCGCAAGAACGAGGTACGGTGTCGTATTGTAAAACACGCAAAGAGTGCAATCCCAAAGAATGCATCGAACGTGTAGGTTTCGGAAAGCGACGCAAAGAAGAGCAGCATCGGATTTGTTGCAAAGAGCAACGCACTTATCAATGCAGTTTTCGGTGTGTAATAGCGTATCAGAACTCGGTGCAGAAGCAATACGGCAACAGCTGCCCACAGAATACTCAGTGCAACCCCGGCACTCCCCGGTGAAAAGAAAATCCGAGAAAATCGTACAGCATAAATATGCAGATAATAACCCGGAAGATGCGGTCGGTCTTGCGTGATATTATAGTCCGCAGCAGCAAGATAAAACGAGCCGGCATCCCACAGCAACGGGGATTCTTCGCGGCTGAACCATGCGATACAGACAACGATGAATGCAGCAAGAATTCCACCGCCCCACCATTGTATTGTTCTATGTATATGGGTTTGCATTCGTACCAAAATACGGTGTTGGATATACCAATTCCTCAGGCAAGGAATCAGATATAAAAAAAGGCAACCATACGTGGCTGCCTTTCTACATCAGCGATATTGCGGCGATTAGCCGAACGACGATTGCGACATATCCCCCGCTCCAAACCGCGAACGGCGGCGGGCTTTAATAATAACATAGATAACAAACACAATCACACCCGCAAGGATGAGCATGAAGAAGAGTGTTGCGAATGAGAACGTGGGCGGATAGACCTGCATCGAGCCGTCGGGCATGGGATTGACCACGGGACGCGAATAGTAGAACGCGGGATGGAACGGCGTATGCCACAACCAACTCGAACCGCCCATCATATAGCCCATCATCAAGCCGTCGGAAAAACCGCCATAGCTGTTATAGACATACGTGCGGTTCATGCCGTCTTCGTATCGTGTTTGCGATTGCTGGCGGCGGGGCGCACCATAACGAGACGTGTAATCCTTCATCTGCGTTGTGTTACTGCGATAACCGCCCATCGAGCCGCTGCGGTTGGTTGAATATCCGGGTGATGACGACGGTGTGCGCTGCGGTGTGCTGCGATACCCGCCTCCGCTGTATGGGGCAGGGCGCGAACTGTTGCGGTTACCGAATATCGAACCGCCGCCACCCCCGCTTCGATTACGCGAGCCGCCAAAAGACGAACGGCGCTTTTGTGCTTCAAGCATTGGCGCGGCTAGCATAAGCATAATGCAGAGCATGGCAACCGCTCCGCCAAGCGAAGTAAAGGGCTTTACTAGAAATCGAACAAGAGAACCAACGGTACTCATATTAAAAAATTGCCTCAGTTGATTGTGAATCATCTTCATTGCGGAACGTAACCTCGGCTTTGAACTCGCCGCGTTCCGTTGTTTCCGCTTTTTTGCC
The DNA here is from genome assembly GCA_016788605.1 of Candidatus Kapaibacterium sp. Classification (GTDB taxonomy): domain Bacteria; phylum Bacteroidota; class Ignavibacteria; order Kapaibacteriales; family NICIL-2; genus JAEUSO01. The sequence goes on from JAEUSO010000204.1 coordinate 1,937, forward strand.
AAAGAGCGAACTAAGCCCGCTACTATTGTTTTTCACCGGTGCTTTGATATGGACAAACATACTCACGATGCCGTCGAGCGGCTGGTCGTTGATGCTGATGAAGGTGTCGTCAATCGCGCCGCTGCTATCTACGCTGAGCAGTTGCATTTGTTGCGCTTCTTCGTCGGTAAATGCCGGCGGCATTGTTTTCAGACCATCCAAATACTCGGTGAACACTTGCTTATTCACAATATCGCCACTTTCATTTTGATATTGCAGAACGGCATCGAACGTTCCGTCTTCGTCAATATTCAGGAACAGTTCCTTCACACCTGCTATTTGTTCGCCGTTGAAATACAAAGCTGTCTTTTCGATTCGTCCGTTGCTCTCGATTGCTAATACAGGCATACGCTGGGTGATAAGATGAACAAAAACGGGTATTGGCGTGATAACCGCCCGCGTGCAAAAATCGGATATTCTTTGTAATGGCAATATGATGCTTTCTATATCTCCCAACACTCTGCCTGCACGCATACGTGTATGCTGTAACTTTGTGTGAGTAATCAATATGGATGTTTAGAGCAAGAATGGCACGTCAGCGCACATCACACATACTTATGATAGAACCTGTATGCTTTGGTTTTAACGACCAGACAGCAGCATCAAATTCATTTCAACACATAACAGATTCGATTGATAATCCACAGAAAAACGCACTTCGTGAATTTACGGAATTCGTGAGCGAGCTACGCGAAGCGGGAATTGATGTCACCGTAATTCAGGATACCGAAATACCGCATACACCCGATTCGATTTTTCCGAACAACTGGTTTTCGACTCACGACGACGGTACACTCGTACTCTATCCGATGGCTACGCCGAACCGCCGTGCGGAACGTAAAGAATATGTGATACAAAGCATCAAGGAGCAATGCCATACACAACGGGTCACAGACATGAGTAGTTCCGAAAACAACGGTATGTATCTGGAAGGAACGGGAAGCATGGTATTAGATAGGAAGAATGCTGTTAGTTATTGCGCGCTCTCGCACCGGACACATCGCAAGAAAGCCGAAGAATGGTGCGCTGTAATGGGCTACACACCAATCTTTTTCAACACACACCAAACGAATGGTACTTCGATTTATCATACCAATGTGATCATGAGTATCGGCGAGCGGATTGCCGTGGTTTGTTTTGATGCAATGATTGATGAATCGGAGCGGCGAACGGTACGTGAATCCTTAGAAAGTAGCGGGCGGCTTTGCATCGGAATATCACTCGAACAAATGAACAATTTTGCTGGCAATCTTCTTGAATTGCAAAGTGCCGCCGGAGCAAGCATTTGGATTATGTCAGACCGTGCATGGCACGTATTACACCCCGAACAACAATCGCTCTTGGCAGACGGCAGCACAATCATACATCCGCCGCTCGAAACCATCGAGCAAATCGGCGGCGGCAGTGCCCGTTGCATGATTGCGGAGTTATTCGCCGCAGTTGAGTAAGCTGCCTTTATTCTTAACTTCACCCCAGTACTCTTATGAATCTCATCGCTGGAATTATCGTCCTGCTTCTCATCAGTTCGGCATCGCTCGTAGCACAGCCCAAAGTGCTCATCGTCAATGCCCATCCCGATGACGAAAGCGGCTGTGCGGCTACGGTCTATAAACTCACTCATGACCTGAAAGCAACCGTGGACTTGTGTTTGATAACCAATGGCGAAGCGGGTTTTAAATACTCCACCCTTGCCGAGTCGTGGTACGGATACGAACTCACCGACGAAATAACTGGACGTTTGCATTTGCCACGCATCAGAAAGCAAGAGATGATGAATGCAGGTAAAATTATCGGGCTGCGGAACATTATCTTCCTTGAACACCTCGACCACCGCTACACAACCGATGTGGAAGAAGTATTCCGCGACGCTTGGAAAAAGGACATCGTCCGTGCACAGATTCAATCCTTACTGGAAAAAGGCAGCTACGATTATGTATTTGTGTTACTGCCAACCCCCGAAACGCACGGTGGTCACAAAGGAGCATCCATCCTTGCCCTCGAAGCCGTCCGCGCCTTGCCAGCGGATAAGCGACCGATTGTACTTGGCGTTGGATTGGGTCGTTCTGCCTCAACAGCCGACAGCACGATACAAACACCCAAAACATTAGCAGAATATCCGATAACATCCCTCAAATCCGGCACACCGCCATTCATCTTCAATAGGGCGGCAAAGTTTGGCTTCAACGACCGCTTGAACTATAAAATCATCGTGCAATGGCTGGTTGCCGAGCATAAATCGCAAGGCACGGTGCAGCTTGGCATTGGCGACATTGACAGTGAGTATTTCTGGTATTTTGACATGAACCCGCCGGATGGCGTGGCAACGGTCGCCAAACTGTTTCATGAATTGTCAATTCTGCGATTTACTAAGAAGACCTACTGATGACACGGGCGTAAACTGATAAAAATTTTTCATCATGTTTGGTGTTGGAACACCCGTACTGTATTTTCGCGTCCCGTTGAACGGCAACCGAAATGGTCAGATAGCTCAGTTGGTAGAGCAGAGGACTGAAAATCCTCGTGTCGGGGGTTCAAATCCCTCTCTGACCACAACAAAAATTAAAGCTCTGATAAATCATTGATTTGCAGGGCTTTTCTTCGTTAGGGCGGAAACAAGAACATTATACAAGTATTATTGCGTAAAAAATATTACTCTTTGTAGGCAATAATAGTACAGTTCTTACTGTTTAGCCTAAACTTACGTCAGGCACTTTACACAACTCACAACACACATTATGTTTTGGACACCCGAACTCGCACAAAGTCTTGAAGATGCACCGTGGCCAGCTACGAAAGAAGAGCTGCTCGACTATGCCAACCGTACCGGTGCAGCTCAGCAGGTTCTCGACAATCTTATGGAATTGGAAGATAATGAAGAGCAATACGAAGGGATTGAGGACTTGTGGCCAGAATATGAGAATGAATCCGACTCGCTTTTCTACAATGATGACGATGACGATCTGTATTAAGTACCCATCGGTATCCCAGTCAGTAGTTCCAATTCTACGGGTAGAATAGCATCTATTCCAATTCACTCATAGCTCAATCACAGATCTAAATCGGATGCTGCCACTCCATATGTCCTGATGCTGTTTCAAAGTTCACTTCCCTTCACTGTGTATTTTAGAAACTGTTTAGATTTCAATCTTGCCGATTACTTTGGTATTATAGCAGAACTGAAATGACTCCATTTTCTCATTGAATATCGGTTTTGATCTTTCAGTAGAGTGGCATTTTGATATACCTGTAAAACTGAAATTAAATTCTTAAACAGTAGTTTTTATACGCAAAGAATTTTTTCGATTAAGTATAAAAATGAAAACGCCGTTGCTCATAGAACAACGGCGTTCACTTTGAAATCTCCACGTCTATTGAACCAGTAGTCGCTGGCTGCTTTTCTCACCGTTCGAGGTGACAACCATCACGATAAACATGCCCGGCGAGAGCTTTTGAATATCTATCTCCCAAGTTGTCGTACCCTGACGGTAGGGCTTTTCAACGTAAACATTGCGGATAAATGCGCCGTCGGAAGAATATAGCCCGACGGTGGCTGACCCCTGCTTGCCGCTTGCGAAGATGATGCTCGTCTGTGCGGTTGCAGGATTGGGCTGCAAAGAGAGTATCTTCAACGAGCCGCTGCTCATCCCGCACATACCTAAGTAACTCTGCTGTGCATCAATCTCATTGCATGCTTGCAGCGGTTGCAACTCGCCTTTCATCACGCGCTCATATAAGTTCAGTTCTTTCATCAACGGCTGGCGGTAACGTACGGGCAGCCGTTCCACAAACTCCTTGGTCGGTACAAACCACACCTGTAGCACGATTCGACGGTACTTCGATGTGTCAATCCCCTCGCGGGCAAGAAGCGAGTTCGGCTTCGAGAGTTCTACTGTTCCCATGTCAATCCTGACGGGGATTGCCAAGCCGGTTCCGACATACTCCCCTCCGGTTTTATTCACAAACACACTCTTGCTTTTGCCAAGCAACAAGGGCGAGTACTCATTGATGTTTGATAATCTGTATTGCGTGATTCCGCTGTGACTCTTTGTTCCGTGGTCGTAGGAATACGCGAAATGGAGATAAGAGAATCCTACCGGTGCGGCTGGACTGATGTCGCCATTACCCCATCCGCCGTATTGCATTATCGT
>JAEUSO010000205.1 GCA_016788605.1 Candidatus Kapaibacterium sp.
GAACCTTGTCCCACACGGAGCGAATCCTGTGCAGTCAATAGCACATATTCATTATCACGGATGTAACGGCGGCGAATTAGCGGAACTGACGGATCGGCGACAATGATTCGGTTTGCACCAAGATTGAATGAGAATGTGTCTGTACGACCGGCAGCTTTGATTGCCGCATTAACTTGTAAGTATCCTGCGCGAAGAGAATCCACCTGTCCTTGGCGGGTAAGTGCAACCGCAGCACGCGGTACTGTTGTTGCCAAAGGTGTTGCGAGTACATCAGGGATGTTCGCTACCACAATTTTTGTTTTTGGCAGGGAAGTCAGGAGTGTATTCACTGTGCCATTGTAAGCATTTTGGAATACCGGAATCGGAGTCGGTCCTTGTCCCGGAATACCGGGGAAATTGATGCTGTCTGTTCCGCCGGATGCTGCATAGAGCAACACATCATTATTGCCAATCCATAATGTTATCAGGTTCGGATTCTGGCGGATTGCCTGTTCAACAATGGATTTCCCGAATTGTGCTTGGTCGCGCATGATAAGCGAGAACAAAGGGTTGCCACGTTGAAATCTGACAGCAAAAGTCGAGGTGTCGAGCATGTCGAAACTTAATGCTCCCGGTACACCAAGATTATTATATGGAGACGGATGGGAGACATTCTCGGCGGGGACAAGAATTGGTCCGCTGACACGGGATATAATCGGAAGACCAGTTGCTGCATCAATTCCTTTGAAAAACAATCGTGCATCAGGAACAACGCCCGGATCTGAGAAATACGGACCGACAAATGGCACGTTCATTTGCTTTGCCATTTGCGCCGTCCACGACATTTGCTGACCTGACTTATACATTGCACCATTCATATATCCGGCGGTCAAGCTGTTACCAATCGCGACATAGCGGAGTTGTGTTTCACCGGCGGGAAGCAGGTTGCCCAATGAACCGGTTCCCGACGGCGTGCCGATACTTGCCTCGCACCCGTTGAAGAGATACGATGACGTTACTGCTATAAGTAGTAGAATACTGACTCTTATGATATTCGTTTTCATGCGTTATTCTCCTTCGATTACAGGGTGAGTGAAAATCCGAGTGAACCGATGTTCGCCCATGCTTTGTAAACACCGTCGAAGTTGTTCGAGGTGGTTGGCAATCCGTCGCCGCGTGATTCTCCAACCACAGTGCGGGTAAAGCCGTTGATACCGAAATACGCGGCATCGAGTGTGAAACTGTTCGAGATTTTGTAGCTGAAACCGACGGATGCACCAAAACGGTCTGCATCAGGCAGGAACGGTTGCGTGAATTTACTCTCAACCGGTGCGGGGTCGAATACAGCGCCTGCACGTACTGTAAATGTCGGTGATAGATCGTATTCTGCGCCAAGGCGAACGACAAACTGATTCTGGTAGTTGCGCGGGTTGGCGAGTGTGAAGTTGTTATCCGATTTTGTACCGTCGGGGTTTGTGATAAATGGCGCACCCGGTCGGCGGTTGAAGTTGATTTTCAGAGTATCGTATGAACTCCAACCAACATAATCAAGACCGAATTCCACACGCAAGTTGTGATCGACAGCGTAGTTCAAACCAAGACGAAAATCATAAGGAAGATTAAGGTCTGTTCCACCTCCGCCGGCAACAAACAAACTCGATACCGCAGGGTTTGCAGTGTACTTCACATCGCCGTCGTATTTGATCTTGATGTTATTTCTATATGATGCACCGATACGAAGTGATTTGCTGAGTTCGTAACTCACGCCGAGATTCCAACTCATTGCGTTGCCCTTACCGGTCAGTTCAACCAATGTTTCTTGCTCGAATGGCGCAGTTGCTTTTTGTGATAACTCAACCCGACCCATGGAATACGATAGTCCGGCTGCGACACTTAGTTTGCCATCAAGTAGAGAATAGGCAACATTGGGATTGATGGTGATTGTTTCAAGGTAGGTGCGGATTGCAAGATTGCGACCGCTCCATGTGTCGGGGAATTTTGTTCCCAATCCGAACGGTACAAACACTCCAAGACCAAACGCAAGGTTTGATTCCGGCATATTGTACACGGCATAGAAATTAGGTATTGGGAACGACCATGCTTCCAACTCTGTCATGGTTTGTGTTGTGTTGTAATTTGTCGGTCCGTAAAACCGTGCGCCCGGCGAGATGAGCGAAACTCCGCCTGTTAGTGTGAGTCCCGTTGCAAGTTTCGTCATACCGGCTGGGTTATAGAACAGCGTTGAAGCATCACCCCCGCTGCCCGCACTATAGGCAGATGCCATGCCTACAGCTTTTGTGCCGGATTCGTTCAGTTGAAAACCTCCCGCTTGGAGCAAGGAAGCATTAAGTGCGGTCAGAAGTACTAACCGTAGCATACATTTCATATAATCCCCTTGTTAATAATGTGTTTGACGGGCAAAAATAGATGATAGGAATGATGCATTAACATCAACTTATGTCCGGCTAATATAAAAAAAACAGCGGCTCGATAAACTCAAGCCGCTGCTTTGTGATGTAGGGTATCGGGTATGAAACACCACGATTTTGTTGATGTGATTATCCTCTGCGGATGATGCCTTTGCAAGGATCTTCGCCCGCAAGCCATTTGTCCCAAATTGCCTTTTGTGCATCATCAAGCAGACCATAAATATCTGCATAGAGTTTGTCTTGGTTTGCTTTCAATGCCGCTTGAAGACGCTCTTGGAGTGCTTTACGGGCAGCAGTATCAACAGATGCAGCCATTTGCTTGCGAAGTTCCGCCATTTGAGCGCGGAGATCTTTTGTTGCTGCTTCAAACTCTGTGCGGAGTGCTTTTACTGCCTCACGTTTTGCAGTTGCATCCAGCGAAGCATCTTCCATAATCACCTTCATATCCTGACGGTATTTTTCTGTCAGAGTACGGAGTTGTTTGTTTAACTCATCCATTTGAGCGCGGAGACCGGCATTTGCTTCCATTTCGCGCTTGCGGAGTGCTTCCATTTCAGCGCGGAATTGAGCATTAATGAGGCGATTCGCAGAATCGGTAGAACGCATAAGCTGGCGAACGGCTGTCATTTGCTCCGGTGTCAGCTTCAAGCAGGGAAGCGGCATTGGACGAAGACGGGGATTGCCTTTACCCGGACCGTCTTTGCGGATTGTATCCTTGCGGATTGTATCGCGATTAGGATCGCCCATTCCACCACCCATTTGCTCATCGAGCAATACCGACTCGTAGCTGAATGTGCCATTCTCGGCTACATAGTTACCAAGGTCGTCCGCAGTCAGGATTGATTTCAATCCGCTTGCATCGGAGAGTGATGTTGATTGTGTAACAGGGCTTGTGTTCATTTCTGAGCAACTTGTGAGCATCGAACTTAATCCGATGATACCAGCCATGAGTGCGCTTGCTGTAAAGCGTGCGAATGTGATTTTCATAAAACCTCCAGTGATAAAATTGAGTTATTGATATTTATCTGCGTACTGTACAAACTTGTCGGCTGTATTGGAACAATCTGAATTGCCTTATGAAGTTATTCTTCTGTTCCGTTTCGAGGACAATAACTCATGGTTTGAAACTACGTTACAGAAGTTTTGAAATTTTTTTTTCGATACGGGAACACATACCAATTCGCCCATCCGTTGCATTGCGTATATTGCCCGCACAGAAGACGATTTCGCCACAACAATGAATAATCAGGGGTAGAAGAATGAGAATTGCAGACCAATTTTCCAACTCGCTCAAGGCGTCGAATCCATACGAACGACCGTCATTCACCATTGGTATCGAAGAAGAATACATGGTGATTGACCCGCTGACGTTTGATTTGAAATCGCACATCAATCTTGAGCTGATTTCAAAAGGGCGCATGATATTACATGAGCATGTCAAGCCCGAAATGCACGGCTCTATGCTTGAAATCGGTACGGGCGTGTGCAGGAATGTGAAAGAAGCGCACTTCGAAGTCACGAAAATCCGATCACTTGTTGCCCATCTTGCTAAGCAAAACGGACTCTTGATCGGTGCTGCTTCAACCCATCCGTTTGCCAAATGGCAAGATCAGGAAATCTATCCTGACGAGCATTACCAGAACGTGGTGCGCGATATGCAGATGCTTGCCCGTTCACTTCTCATTTTTGGTATGCACATTCATATTGGGATAGAGAACCGCGAGACACAAATCCAAATCATGAATGTCATCCGGTACTTCCTGCCGCATATTCTGGCAATCAGTACCAATTCGCCGTTTTGGATGGGGATGGACACCGGCTTGAAATCATATCGCTCAAAGATTTTCGAGCGTTTCCCGCGTACAAACCTGCCCGACTACTTTTCAAGTTGGGGTGAGTTCGAGGGATATATTGATTTGCTGATGCGAACCGGCTGTATTGACAATCCTAAAAAAATCTGGTGGGATGTGCGCCCGCACCCGAAATTCCCGACACTCGAAATCCGCATCTGCGATTTGCCGATGCGTGTTGATGAGACCATCGCTATTGTCGCGCTTTGTCAGGCGTTGGCGGTGAAGCTCTTCTCGCTCTACGAAAAAAACCTCACGTTCCGCACCTATCCGCGTATGTTGCTGATGGAAAATAAATGGCGTGCCGTCCGTTATGGATTGGATGGAAAGCTCATTGACTTTGGTCGTCAGGCAGAGTTTCCTGCGCGTGATTTAGTGCGCGAATTACTTGAGTTTGTTGATGACGTTGTAGATGACCTCGGTTCGCGCAGATACATAGAATATATCTATCAAATACTTGAGATGGGCAGCGGTGCCGACCGACAGTTAAAAGTGTGGCGCGAAACAGGTAGCATGGAGCGAGTTGTGGAGTATATCCATAAAGAAACCATAACAGGGCTTATAACCGATGTATCGCCCTATCTTGATACAACATTTCAAGAACCAAGCAAAGATGCAATCGAAGAAAAACTGACATCGCTTACTCCGCCAAAGGATGTGTGATTTACGGGCATTCTTATAAAATGAAAAAGGCGATTACCAGAGTGGTAGCCGCCTTTTTTCTTGCAGGTAATCTCTGATTAGATGATTAACATCGCATCGCCGTATGCAAGGAAACGGTAATCGCTTTTCATTGCGTGCTTGTATGACTTAAAGAGCAACTCTTTTCCAGCGAATGCTGTGGTAAGCAAAAGTGATGTTGTAGCCGGCGGATGGAAATTCGTAATCAACCGCTTTGTGATTTTGAAATCATACGGCGGGAAAATGTACTTGTCCGTCCAGCCGTGGTTCGGCTTTACAGTTTGTGTGGTCAATACACTTGATTCAAGGGCACGAGCCACGCTGCATCCACACGCAAACACATTGCGTTTTGCTTTCAACGACTTATTGATGATGTCTGCGTTCTCGCGTGTAATCTCGAAGTGTTCAGAGTACATACGGTGCTTTGTCAAATCTTCTACTTCGATATTCTCGAAAATACCTTGACCAATGTTGAGTGTGATATAAGCAATACGGACACCTTTCTTGTCAAGTGCCTTCAGTAACTCCTTCGTGAAATGCAGCCCTGAAGTCGGAGGAGCAATCGAGCGGCTTTTCTCGGCATTGGCAAAGACCGTTTGGTACGCATCCTTATCATCATCGTTCGGCTCACGCTTAATGTATGTCGGTATAGGCATCTGACCGATACGTTCAATCACTTTATGCAAATCACCATCGTAGCTAAACCGAACTGTACGACCGCGAGATGTTGTATTGTCAATAATCTCGCAATAGAATTTATTATTATCAAAGTAGATTTTATTTCCTATGCGGACTTTGCGCGCCGGCTCAACAATCACATCCCAAAACCGCTCGGCGTGTTTGAGCTCGCGGAGGAGCAGAACTTCAATTTTCGCATTTGTCTTTTCTTTTTTACCATCCAACTTTGCAGGGAACACACGCACGTCATTAAGTACTAAGCAGTCACCCTTTTCAAAATAATCAATGATGTTCTTGAATTTCTTATCCTTCATCTCACCCGATGCACGATCGAGAATAAGCATCTTCGAAGAATCGCGTGGTTCGGCTGGATGCTTGGCGATTGCGTTTTTCGGAATTGTAAATTTGATTTCGGAAAGTTTCATTCAGCGTTTCCTTTGAGTTTGATAAATTGACCGCTTGGATTCCGTTCGGTCTTGGAAAATGTCCCTTTTTTG
>JAEUSO010000206.1 GCA_016788605.1 Candidatus Kapaibacterium sp.
ACTAACTGCTGAATAATGCGCACCAATAGTAATAGGTTCCGGAACATGAACAGGTGAGCTCACATTTTGTGAAACCAACACACCATCTTTGTAAAGTCTCATTGTATTTGATGGAGCATCGTACGTTACGGCTACGTGAATCCATGTATTGAGTGGTAGTTGAGTGGCGTCACCCACAACATTATAAATTCCATTATTACCGGCGTAAAGAACTCGATTATTAACCCAAAAAGGATTGCTTTGTGAAGAAATAATGTTCTTGTTCGAACCGCCTGCTGTTAAATAAATCCACGCTTCTTTTGTGTATGAAGAACTTGTAGTTATAGGAGTTCCAATATCCACATAATCATTACTTCCATCAAACGCCAATCCAGATCCCTGTCTGCCACCGCTGACTGCAAACGTATATGGTGCTTCGTCGCAGTCGTTGTTTGCTACGCTGATGGTTGCTGTGCGTGTGCCGTTTGCCGTTGGGGTAAATGTGACGGTGAAGGTTGTTGATGTTCCTTGTGTAATCGTTGCAGGGAATGAGATTCCGCTCACTGCAAACTCAGTAGCATTTGTTCCGCCCACTGTAATACCACTCAACGTCAGGTCTGATGTACCTGTGTTTTGGATGGTATATGTGCGGGCGAGCGACGTTGCCGTGATTCCACCAAAGTCGGTGTGGTTTGTTGCGCTCGTTGTTGTCGCTCCGCTAACGATGTCATTACTGTTGCCTTGCAGATTGATTTCCGGTGCAGTGATGCTCGTCGGGCAACTTGTTCCTGTTGTCACGCCGCCCGGTGAAGTCCAGTTGGATGTGGTGCCTGATAATGTGAAACCTGTAAGAGTTCCGTTCACTGCATTGCTTGTGGCATCGGTAAGCGTTGTCGCACCTGAGTTCGTGCCGTCGGCAATGTTTTGATTGAACTTGTAATACGATAGCAATCCTGATTCATTGCCCGCCAATTCGCATGAACGGTATGCTGCTATTTGGTCGCAGGTACGGGCAACCGTCCAGAGACGGACTTCGTCTATTCTACCGACAAACGGATCTGACACCGTATTCGATGATGTGCTTCGTGAGCCAATCCTGAATCGTTTTGCTGCATCCGCACCGCTTTGATTGTCAATGACTGATGCAGCAGTAAAAGAACTGACAAGCGCACCGTTCACATATAACCGGGTCTCAGTACCGCTACGGGTTACAGCAATATGCGACCATGTATTGATTGCAACTGCATTATTCGATGAAATCACGCCGCCGCAGTTAGATGATGAAGAACCGCAGAAGTAAAACTCCACAGCATTGTTATCAAGTAGTCCTAAACGGAACATGTGTGATGTATTGCCAATAATATCCTGCCCCACAATGACACGGTATCCGGTAGTCGTTGTCGGATACACCCATGCTTCAATACTAAAATCATTTGTGCCGACATTCCAGCGAGATGCGCGTTCAATGTAATTCGATGAACCTGAAAAACTAATTGCCGCTGCCTGTCTGCCGCCGCTGACTGCAAACGTATATAATGCTTCGTCACAGTCGTTGTTTGCTATGTTGATTGTTGTTGTGCGAGTGCCGTTTGCAGTGGGTGTGAACGTGACGGTGAAGGTTGTTGAACTGCCTGCGGTAATGGTTGCGGGCAATGAGATACCGCCAACCTGAAAATCACCTGCGTTACCGCCTGTTGCCGTGATTGTAGTTACGGTCAATGATGCCGCACCGGTGTTTTGTATCGTGTAGGTACGGACGAGGTTTGTTGTTGTCAGCGCGCCGAAGTCGGTGCCGTTTGTGGTGGAAGTTGTAGATGTTCCACTAACAACATTTGCTGATGGCGATCCGCCTTGAACATTTATTTCAGGGTATTGTATCAATGCGCCTGATGTTACCCAGTTCGATGATGTACCCGATAATGTAAAACTGTTTAAGGTGCCGTTATTTCCTGCTGTAGAATTATCATACAGCGTAGTGTTTGATGCGTTTGATGCATTTGGCGTTCCGTCATTAAAGTTGTAATAACGAATCAAGTTTGTTTCATTGCCGGCTAACTCCGAGTACATTGTGCTTTGAATTTGTGACTGACTCCTAAAGGTATTCCACACTCTGACTTCATCAAGTAATCCGGTGTAGAAATACTGTAAGTTGTACACGCCGACATAAAATGTTCCTGTTGCACTTGTTGCAGGGAACGATACTGTGGCGCTTGGGTTAGGTGCCGGCTGACCATCCACATAACCATATACTGTCGTACCATCCCATGCAAACGCATAGTGATGCCAACAGGCGTCGTTCACTACGCCCATATCATAGCTTGGTCCGCCAAAGCGTTCCAATTGAACACGGTTCGTACTGTGGAAACGAACAGCTACATCCGCTGTATTTATACAAAGGGGGAAACCGATTCCTTGTAATGCACCTTTAGCCCAAAACTCAATTGTTGTCGGGGTGGCACCCATAATTGATTGGGTATTTGGCGACGAAACATAGTCATTTGCCCCATCAAAACTCAAAGCGGCAGGCGTTGTCGCCCTTCCCTTGACTGCAAATGTGTATGTCCCTTCATCGCAATCATTATTATTAACTGTGATTGTGGCATTACGTACACCAAGTCCGGTTGGAGTTAATGTTACTGTGAAAGTAGCATATGACCCTTGTGCAATGCTTGTTGGTACGCCACTTACAACATACTCACTCGCATTCGTGCCGCTTACGGTGATTCCGCTCACCGTTAGGTCTGCGTTACCAGTATTGAAGATTGTATATGTACGTGCGAACGATGTTCCGGTAATAACGCCAAAGTCGGTGTGATTAGTTACACTAGTCGTTGTTGTTCCGCTTACAATGTTGGTGCTATTCCCTTGTAGATTGATTTCCGGTGCGGTTATGCTCGCCGGACAACTTGTTCCTGTTGTCACGCCACCCGGTGCTGTCCAGTTGGAGGTTGTGCCACTTAAAGTAAAGTTCGTGAGCGTTCCGTTTGACCCGCCACTCACTGCATTTGTCAGCGTTGTCAACCCTGTGTTTGTTCCATCGGCGACGTTCTGATTGAAGTTGTAATAAGCAACTAAACCTGTTTCATTCCCAGCGAGTTCACAGTTACGGAGTTGGGAGATTTGATCACAGGTTCTGACGGTGTTCCAAATTCGCATATCATCTACTGAGCCATTCAACCAGCCATCAAAAAATGAACGCTGACGTACGCCAATATTAGTAGCATCTACGGTTATTGTACCCGGATCAGTAAATGTAAATGAGTTAGATAGCAGACCGTCAATATATAATTGAGCTGATGTTGCCGAGGTACGAACAAACGCAATATGTTTCCAAACTCCTGTGGGTATCATACCAGCAGCAGTTGTTGTTGTTAAACCAACAGATGATGAGTTTCTGAGTACAATCTCAATACCTCCATTTGTAACCACACTAAGTGAAAACATTGGATTAAGCGAGTTTGTCAGACCTTCAGCATATACTGAATGAATAGATGCAGTATTTACGTACACCCATGATTCAAACGTAAACTGATTTAGATTAGCTAATAGTTGATTTGGAAGTACAACCCTATTATTAGAACCATTGAACGCCAACGCTGATGCCTGCCTGCCGCCGCTGACGGCAAACGTATAAGATGGTTCGTCGCAGTCATTGTTTGCTACGCTGATTGTTGCCGTCCGTGTACCGTTTGCTGTTGGGGTAAAGGTAACGGTGAAGGTTGTTGAAGTACCGTTCGTTATAGTTGCCGGGAATGTTATCCCGCTTACAACAAACTCCGATGCATTTGTACCGCCGACGCTGATACCGCTCACTGTCAGGTTTGCCGTTCCTGTGTTTTGAATGGTGAATGTACGGGCGAGCGATGTTCCGGTAATTCCACCAAAGTCGGTGTGGTTTGTTGCACTTGTGGTTGTTGTGCCGCTAACGATGTTTGTGCTATTGCCTTGTAGATTGATTTCAGGAAAGGTGATTGTCGCGGGACAGGTGTTTCCGAGCGTTACAGCAGATTGAGATACCCAGTTCGAAGTTGAGTTGCCGTTGGTGAGATTAAACCCAGTTAGCGTTCCAGTCAAGCCGCCAGTTACTCTGTTGAGCAAGGTTGTAACTGAGGTATTTGCTCCCGACGCTATCCCTTGATTAAACTGAAAATAACATAAGAGGTTCGCTTCATTTCCGGTGAGTTCACAGTTACGGTATTGTTTCAGTTCCTCACAACTCCGGGCAGTGCTCCATACACGTACTTCATCCAAGTAACCGTGGATAAATGATGAGGTAGAAAAGACCCCCATATAGAACGTGTTGAAGTTTTGTGGAGTTGCCATGCCTGTTTTTCTTGCGATGAGAACTCCATCCTTATAGAACCGACCTTCCCCGTTATTAAAGACAAACGTGAAGTGCTGCCATGTGTTCAGCACCACTGTATTGGCAGGAATATCCGATGGTGTCATACGGTTAGTCATATCTGTACCAACATACACCGAACCGGTTGCCGTGGTATGGAATGCAAAGTCACCCCAGTTATTCCCTATACCGAGTCCCTGGTTGAAGTCCGTTCGTGAAAAGGGATACAACCACCATTCAATCGTAAATTGTGTCGGCGGGGTTGCCAACATCGTTCCAGTGGTAGAAATTCTATCATCCGTTCCATCGAATGCAAGTGCACTTGCACTGAATACATTACCGCCGATTGCGAGGTCGTTTCCGGTTAATCTCCCTAAGGCAAAAGTGCCGTTAGTATTTGTTGCGTTCCACGCATAAAGTCGAAATGTAATTATGGTTGATGATGACACATTTTGTAATGCAGGTATTGAACTTAAGAGAATCTGTGTTTGAGCTACACCATCATCCGCAGTTGAAGTAAAGGTAATACTGGAACCAATGTTTGTAAAGTTAGTACCATCAGTACTGTATTGCCATTGAAAGGTCTGCGGACCTGTAGCCGACCTCCTGAAATTAACATCAAGCGTAGTTAATGAAGCATAATACCCGCTGCTAGGTTGTAATGTAAATTGTAAATATTCTTGGTCTGTGACTGCTTGTACAAGAGAGTTATTACTTGGACTGAATGCGGTAGAATTAAATGAATTACCTAACGCATCAGCATTCACCCCGCTCCCCCGCGTAATCTGCGAGTTTTGAAGATTAGCATTTCTCGTATTTGCAAACACTGATGCCGAGTCGCCGCTGTGACCATTAAAATCCCATGCAAGAATCTGGGCGGCAAGATGCTGTGTGCTTGCGCCAAGCACAATAAGTATGCACAGTGCAAGTGAACGGAACGGTTGAATCAAGTATCCTGACATCATTGTGAATGTTTGTTGGCAATGCTGAGAGAACGGTCGGACGGGCGGACGTAGCAATTGACAGGTAAGGAGTATATCCTATACTTCCGGCTTCCATGAACCCGCAATGCGGATGAAGCGGATGATGGATGTGCTTGTAATCGTGTAGGGCGAGCCGGCACCGTAGTTGATTTCCAAGCCGTCGCCGTCCTGTGTGCCAAATGTGACAATCGTGCCGTTATCGGCAGAGGTCGGCAGCGTGACCGAAGCAATTGCCGCAGTGCCGTTGTCCTGCACATTCACCACCGAGGCGATGTTGGTATTGTCGAGCGTTGTGCCGCTTGACACACTGCTATACGAGAGTAGGCGGTCGTTGCGCCAGACAAGATTTCCGCTGCCGTCGTTGGTAAGGTATGTGTTCGCCGCACCTTGTGCGTTGGGCATACTTACCGAATAAGCAGTAAATGTTGTTGGTGCTTGAATGGCAATCGTCCCACCTCCTGTATTTGCAGGATTGTAGAGATTGACTTGCGATGTCTGCGTTTGGCGCACCGCTTGGGCATACGCGCTTGTTGCCATCGTTACAAATGCGCCAAGCAAAACGAGTAATGTGAGTTGAGTTTTCATTGCGGTTGATTGGTATGGTTTGATGTTTCGTGAGTTATCGCTGACGGCGTTGCGGTTTAGCTTGCTGACAAAGGGCTTCCTCTACCGATTTCAGCCGCGCTTCAAGGAGTTCCATCTTTTTAACAAGGTCTGCGTTTGCCGCTTTCAAGTCGTTGTTCTGCTGTTGCAATGTTGTCACTGTTTCTTTCAGTGCGTCGTTGCAAT
>JAEUSO010000207.1 GCA_016788605.1 Candidatus Kapaibacterium sp.
CTTCCAAGGTCGGCGCAAGTCCTGTCCATTCGCTATTCCGGTGAGCATAGATAAGTGCGTCGTCCGCCATGCGGTAGAGTAAATCTTTCAGTGCGTCAGTATTCATTATGATGCTGCGCCCTCTTGCTGTTGTTTCTTGAATTGATTGAGTTTTTGCATCACTTTATATCCGCTTGCTTCGCGGTAATCCTTTTCCTTTGTTGTAGCAAAAAGTTCGGCATCGTCGGGAGCAAGGGTGATTATATCTTCGGTCTTGACAACCCACATATTCACACATTGCGACCGCCGTCCAAACTGCTCTTTTGCAAAAAGAATAGCGAGTTCGGCATTCGGTGCGTGAACACTGCCCACGTGCGTGTGGCGACCGCCGCTTTTAGCTTGGTGGAACACCTCGAATGTTTGCAAATGACCCAATTCTTCCAATGGGGTGAACTGTTGCTCCGTTGCGTCGGCGGGGAGTTCAAGCCGTACCACTCGCGGGTCGAGTGATTGAAGTGTCATGATGTCGGACATAAATTCTCTACTTTCAGAATCGTGAATGATTGAGTGAAATCCGCTGCAAAAATAGGTGTTGGCGCGATGCCGATGGTGTGCGTCGGGCGGATGTCAGTGTCTTATCCGTTGCCTATGGTTTCCATCACGCAGCGTTCGGCGGTGATTGCATCACCGAATTTCGCTTTGTGCGCTTGCTGCAATACCGGGGCAAAATCAAGACGGTAGCGTTCGTAATTCCCGATAGAATCGGTTGCATACTGAATCGAATACACCGTGTGGTTCTCCAACACGGGCTTCACAACGCGGTGCATGGTAAAACTCTCGAACATTTCGGTGTTCATCACATCGCTGATGTGTTCATTCATCATCCACTCGCGCCATTCTGTTTCAACATCGTTCGGCACGGTGCAATCAACTTGATAGATAATCATAGACAAAGGATATACAGTTGTATTACTTCACAAAAATAGACGGCATCCGCAACAATAGGATAGTATTATTGCAGGGTGATTCACGAATATGCGTTCTTTATGATTCCTGCTGAACTACTCCGCCGCAAGCGCGACGGCGGCGAACTTCATGCGACTGACATTCAATGGTTCGTTCATGGTGTGTGCGATGGCACGGTAAGCGAAGCACAGGCGGCTGCATTTCTTATGGCAAGCTGCATACGCGGACTGAGTGCTGCGGAAACTGGCGCACTGACGTTGGCTATGGCGAAGAGCGGCAGGCGTTTCTCGTTTGGTGATACGGGTATTCCGCGCATTGATAAACATTCCACCGGCGGGGTTGGCGATAAACTCTCGTTACTGCTTGTACCGCTCCTTGCTGCAAGCGGTGTTGCCGTGCCGATGATGAGCGGTCGCGGACTTGGGCATACCGGCGGAACGGTAGATAAACTCGAGTCCGTGCTGGGACTGCAAATGGCGTTTGATGATGCAACATTGCACCACCTTCTGTCGGAAAACAAATGCTTTATGATAAAGCAAACCGACGACGTTGCGCCCGCCGACGGTATTCTCTACGCGCTGCGCGATGTAACGGGAACGGTGGAATCAACCGGACTGATTACTGCGTCCATCCTCAGTAAAAAATTATGTGAAGACCTGCACGGACTTGTGCTTGATATGAAGGTGGGGAATGGTGCGTTCATGCCGACGCTTGATGCAGCGCGGACACTTGCCGAAAGCATGATTGACGTTGCCCGCAGCGTAGGACTTCCTCTGCGGATTCTCTTTACCAGAATGGACGAGCCGATTGGACGGATGGTAGGGAATTGGTTGGAAATGGTGGAGACCGAACAGTGTCTTGCCGATATGCACTCAACACCCGCTGACATTCTGGAACTGACGATGGCGCTTGCATCAAGAATGCTGATGCTGGCATTTCCGATTCTGCCACAGCCGCAAGCTGAAGAGAATTTGCGGAAAGTGTGGGCGGATGGTACTGCTCATGCGGCGTTTCACACCATGATAAAAGCACAGCACGGCAACTGGCAGCGGTCGGTTGAAACGTATGCACATCCTTTGGTGATTGAATGCAGAGCGGAGGCAAGCGGGGTGTTTGTTGATATGAAAACGCGCGAACTTGGTGTAGCGGGAATAGAACTTGGCGCGGGGCGCAAACTCAAGACGGATTCGATTGACCCCATGGCGGGGTTTGTGATTGAAAAAAAGATTGGCGACAGGGTTGAAAAGGGCGACATTCTTTGCCGGATTCACACATCAAACAGGAACGTACCTGAACAGTTGATTGATACCGTCCGTTCTTGCTTTGTTGTAGGCGGTGAACTTCGTGAACGTATGCCGCTGATTATTGACGAATGGGTTGCGTAACTGCACGGATCACACAGGTCGCGCCACGCTGATTCCCGTATGCGACGGCACGGATTTCAGGTAGTCGGAAATCCGCACATCTTCGATAACTTTCTTTTTTGCCAGCGACGCATGAAGCAGAACCGATTGGTCTGCTGCAGTCCGGCTTATCATTCCCGAATGTGCGTAGTCAAGTCCTGCCTTATTGGTGGCAATGGCAATGATGTCGCCGTTTTGAAGTTTCGGTTCAATTGCAGCAACGGCATCTTTCGGGATAAATGTCCGTGGCATTGCGTTGATACGCTTCTCGATGCCATCCATCTTCGCTATCAATTCCGAATCAACTTGAAGCGGCTTGTAGTATTTCGGGTTTGCCGACATAAACGAAACGGTGTTCGGGAAGGGTATCCCGCCGAGTTCCGCCGTTATATCTTTGACGACTGATTTCTTCACGTTGTCGCTTATCCATTCGCTCGTGTAATGCAAGCGCGACGTATAACCGTCCAGTACCCCGCCACGGTAGCGCGTGTACGTCAGTGCTGCTATGAAATCCTCGTAGCGTGTTTTTCCCGAACGCAAACAGCGTGCAAGACAAAGCATATTCTCGAAGAAGGTCACGCAGTCAAGTCCCGTCAAATCCACGCGGCAGGTTTCCGGTCCGTCGGCTTCCAATGTTCCGCCAACGTAGGGCGTACCGGCAATGAGTAAGCCGCACTTTACCATAATCTCGCCTACGGGCAATTTCTCCCAACCGTTCGCCATAGCATGTTTCACCATCGAGGCGTACATATAGCGGGTGGTTGCATCCTTATCGTTTGCATAGCCGCCTTCGCCGCGACGCTCGCCCGATGCAACATTCGGTTGCGGACGAACTGATTTCGCACACGAAAGCGACGGAATTGCAATCGCCGCATATCCGGCAAGTTTGAGAAAAATCCTGCGTTTCATACGTTGTTCTTCCTGTAATTGTGTACGTATATCATCGGCATACGTCAATGCCATCTTGATTTATGTTCGATTTTGCCATGCAGCATACGGCAAAAAGAAACCCGCGTGTATAGACAGGCGGGTTGGAATTTCCGGTAACGGAGTGTAGTGAAAACCGGGGTGACGAATCTTAGATATGGCGGTGGACGGATGTGACCACACCGAGAATCTGAAACTCGTCGTCGCTGCCGATGATGATGGGCGAATAGAGTGCGTTGGCGGGCATGAGCGCAACTTTGCCACCCACTGCTCCGAGCCGTTTGATAGTCAGTTCGCCGTTCAGCCACGCAACCACCACGTTGCTGATATGCGGCTCGCGGCTGCAATCAATCACGAGCATATCACCGTCAAAAATTTTTGCGTCAATCATCGAATCGCCTTTGGCAATGATGCTGTAGGAATCACGCGGGTTGGGAACCCAGTATTTGCCAAAGTGAATTTCGGTATCAATGTCTTCGCCCACATAGCGCGGTTCGCCGCAAGAAGCGGTTGCCGTGTAGCGCAAAATCACTGTTTCATCGTTCGATGAGATGGGATATAAATCCATGGTGTGTTCCTCCGTGAATGAGATGTTGGCGGTATGATGACGTAATATCTAAAGTCGTATCCGATTCTACTGAATCAACTACCCGCAATTTAGGCGATAGAACGCAGGGTACATCACAAAAATTGTACTGTGGATAAATTCTTCCTCTACGTGCATTTTGGCAAACCGACTGCTGATATATCCGGTCTCCGCCGACTGTTTCAGAAGGACGGGCAATCCTCATCAATGAATTTCGTAGTTTTGGAACAGGACGAACGATTTGCCCACGGGCGGCGTTTTCGGGAATCCAACAGACATCGTTTCACCACACGACCGTGTTTTCCGCGATGGCTGCAACATCTGCATTGAATTACATCCGCATAAAGGAATACCACTTATGACCAATCCCAACGATGTGTACGTCGAGGAATTATATTATCAGTTTCTGCGCGACCCGAATTCGGTAAGCGATGAATGGCAGATTTACTTCCGTACGCAATATGTGCCCGGCGGAAATACTGCCGTTGCACAACAAACCAATGGTACGGCAAACGGGATTGCCGCAGTTCCACAACCCGCTCCCGCCGCAGTCGAAGTTCCCGTCCCTCAACCGGCTCCGCAAGCGGTGGCACAACCGGTAGTGCAACCCGCACCAGCAACAAACGGTCACAGCACTACTGCGCCAGCAAATACATCATCACCGTATAATCAACCGCAAGCGGCACCAAAACTCGGACCGAACGACGAACTTATCCGCTTGAGCGGCGTACCGGAAAAGGTTGCACTAAACATGATGCAGTCGCTTCACGTGCCGACAGCGACATCCGTTCGTTCCATTCCCGTAAAAGCACTTGAAGAAAACCGCAAACTGTTGATTAAATGGTTGGGCAGGCAGCGCAAAAACAAAATCTCGTTCACGCATATTGTGGCATGGGCGATTGTCCGCGCCATTGTGAAATATCCGCACATGAACGACGCGACGTATGTTGATGCAAACGGTGTGACGCACCGCATCCGCCGTGGCTCGATTAACATCGGTCTGGCAGTGGATGTAACCCGCAAGGACGGCTCGCGCTCGCTTGTTGTTCCATCGGTGAAGGACGCGCAGAACCTCAGTTTCGCAGAGTTCATCGCCCAATACGACGAGTTGGTGAAAAAGGCGCGTAATAACAAACTCACGCTCGACGATTTAATGGGCGCATCGTGTTCGCTTACCAATCCGGGCGGTATCGGCACCGTGATGTCCATGCCTCGCCTGATGGAAGGTCAGGGTTTGATTGTGGCGACCGGTGCGATTGACTATCCCGCCGAGTTCCATGCCGTCATGCCCGAAGTGCTTTCCACCCTTGCGGTAAGTAAAGTAATGGTGATGACCTCGACCTATGACCACCGCGTTATTCAAGGGGCGGAGTCGGGCGAGTTCCTTCAATACATGCACAAGTTGCTTATCGGTGAGGATAATTTCTACGACCAGATTTTTGCGTCCTTGCATTGTCCCTACGAACCCGTGCGCTGGGATGTGGACAAGCGGCTGAATCCCTTTGGTCCGCAAGAGCAGAACGAGAAGTTGGAAAAAGAAACGCTCGTGAACCAGATGATAAACGCTTACCGTGTGCGCGGTCATTTGATGGCGGATGTGAACCCGCTTGGCTTGCAGGCATTCTACTATCCCGAACTACAGCCCTCGCATTACGGCTTGACGATTTGGGATTTAGACCGTGAGTTCGATACCGGCGGTCTTGGCGGTGTGCAACGCGCCCCGCTTCGCAATATCATTGACATGCTGCGCGATATTTACTGCGCGGAAATCGGCATCGAGTACATGCACATCCAATCACCCGAAAAGAAATTCTGGGTACAGAAGCAAATTGAAGCAACGAAGTTCCAACGCAAGTTCACACCCGACGAGCGCAAGACGATTTACCGGAAGGTGATGGAAGCGGAGATGTTCGAGAACTATATCAATACGAAGTTCATCGGTGCGAAGCGGTTCTCGGTCGAGGGAGGCGAATCGGTGATGCCGATGATGCAGACATTGCTTGAACACGCATCACAGTCCAAACTGAAAGGTGCGGTACTTGGTATGGCGCACCGCGGTCGGCTGAATATCCTTGCCAATGTGATGGGCAAAAAACTCGTAAAAATTTTCAATGAGTATACCCTGCTGATTGAAATAGCTGAGACTCGTAAAGTATTTTGTCTTGTCGTTTCCGCCACCCAAGGAAAGCTCGTAGTTGGATATTGGCGCTGCGCGGGTAACTTCGTC
>JAEUSO010000208.1 GCA_016788605.1 Candidatus Kapaibacterium sp.
CGGTCTGACCGAGTTCAATTTCTATACGGTGATGTTCGGTGTGTCGCGTGCGATGGGCATTTGCTCGCAAATCATTTTCCACCGCATGGTCGGCTCGGCAATCACCCGTCCGAAATCGGTGACGCTAGCGCAACTGACGGCAATGGCAAACAAGTAATCATCTGCAAAAAGAAACAGAAGGGATGGCTTGGTCGGTCATCCCTTTTTTTTGAAAAAGAATATCAAACAGCACACATGACGGCTCTTCATCTCGACGCTCCTGTTCCCGAACTTTCCACCTCGCCCAACCTTACGGACGCGCAGCGGAAGCAACTCTTTCTCTATATGCTTCATGCGCGGGAATTCGATAATGCCATGCTGAAACTCTACCGGCAGGGCAGGGCGTTCGGGGGCGTGTATTCGCAGCTTGGTAACGAAGCCACCTCGGTTGGAACGGCGTTCGCGTTGAATACAACAAAAGACGTTCTTTTCCCGATGCACCGCAACGTCGGCTCGCACTTTGTTTTTGGGGCGGAGATTAAGCAACTGATGCTGAACTTTCTTGCCCGCGAAGGAAGCCAGATGCGCGGCACGGACGGGACGGGGCACTATGCTGATCCTGCACTCCGCATTTACGGAAATATCTCGCACCTTTCGGCAATGATTCCTGTTGCATCGGGGTTTGCGCTTGCCTCGAAAATGCGCGGCGAATCCTGCGTCGCCCTTACCTATATCGGCGACGGCGGTTGCAACGTGGGCGAGTTCCACGAAGCAATGAACTTTGCCTCGGTTCAGAAAATACCGATGATTGTGGTGATTGAAAACAATCAGTATGCGTACTCAACACCAAGCAATCTGGAATATGCCTGCGAGAAACTCAGCGACCGCGCACTCGGCTACGGCTGTTTCGGCGAAACAGTGGATGGAACCGATATTGAGCTTGTGTATGATACCACACTCAACTATGTGCAGAAGGCGCGCAATGGCGAAGGTCCGGCACTCATCGAAACGGTAACAATGCGGATGCGCGGACACGCCGAACACGACGATTTCAGTTACGTGCCTAAAGAACAGCTCGACTATTGGGCAAAGCGCGATCCGGTGGAACGCTACGAAAAACGCATCATCGAGCGCGGCATTATGTCGGCGGAGGAGATAGCGGCATTTCGCAGCGATTTGGCTACACGAATGTTCGCAGCCATAGACGCAACGTTAGAGCGTCCGTATCCAGCACCCGAAGAAGGGTACAAACTCGTATTTGTTGAGTAATACATTCCGTCCGGTTCTTACAAAATCATACTCCGAAAGTATTGCCATACGGTGCGGAGGGGCTATCTTCGCGGTCTGTTTAGTTGCACGTACCCCTTTTTGGCACTCTTGGGCGGAGTAATCCAGCCCTCAGCCACGAAGGCGAATGTTGCACAAAAGGTTATGTTTCATCTTTTGTAGCGTGGTACTATATGAAGTACAATGGACCCAAGGTCAAGCTCTCGCGCAAGCTCGGATTCGGCATTACGCCGAAAGCGCGTAAATACATGGACCGCAAGCCCTATGCGCCCGGTCAGCACGGTCAGGCAAAGAAACGTGCAAAGGTATCGGACTACGGCAAGCAGCTTTTGGAAAAACAGCGTTTGCGTATCCAGTACAATGTGCACGAACGCCAAATGACAAATTACATGGCGGAAGCGGCACGCCGCGGCGGTAACACCGGAGAGAACATCATTCAGATTCTTGAATCGCGTTTGGATTCCCTCGTGTTTCGCGCAGGTCTTGCCCGCACAATTTTCGGAGCGCGTCAATGCGTTCGCCACGGACACATCGAAGTCAATGGCAAGCGTGTGAACATCCCGTCGTATATGGTTCAGCCCAACGATGTGATTCAAGTGCGCGAGAAAAGCCGCAAGCACGAAATGTTTCAAGATGCAATCCGCACCTCGGGTCAGATGCCGTATCTCGAAGTATCAAAGAGCGACCTCTCGGTGAAGTACCTCTATCTTCCCCCGCGCGAGGAAGTTCCCGTTGTGTGTGAAGTATCGCTGGTTGTGGAGTATTACTCACGGTAATCCCCCCGTATTCTGCCGAAGAAAGCAAAAAGCCCGTATGAAGTTCATACGGGCTTTTTCATTATCGGGGTATTTTATTTTTACAGATTATCGAAGACGTTCAGTTTGTCTTTCAGGTCGTTGCATACTTGCGTGTGGATTTGGCAGATGCGGCTTTCCGTCAGGTTCAGCAGTGCGCCGATTTCCTTGAACGTGAGGTTCTCGTAGTAGTAGAGCGTTATCACAAGCCGCTTGCGTTCTGGCAGTTTTTGCAAATAGGTGAGCAGGAAGCCCATGCGTTCCTCATCCGCCATTCGTGTAAGCGGGTTCTCGGCATCCATATCGGGGATTTCCTGCAAGATGTCGCGCTCGTCGCCATCGTCGCCGATACCCATGTTCTGCTTCGACTCGTTCATCGAAAGCGATGCCACCGCAGCAGCAGCAGCCGAGAGATACGTTTGGTATTCTTCGGGACTGACGTTCAGCCGCTGGCGGATTTCCTCGGGCGTTACTTCACGTCCGGTTTCGCTTCGCAGTTGGTCGGCAGCCGCCACCAATTCATGCACTTTCTTCCGCGCCGTGCGCGAGAGCCAGTCAAGGCGGCGCATCTCGTCGAGCACTGTTCCGCGAATGCGGGGCATGGCAAAGGTCTCGAACTTGATACCGCGTTCGGGTTCATACCGCTCAATCGCCTCGCTTAATCCCAATATCCCCACATGAAGAAAATCATCTTCACTCAGGATGGAATTCGAGGGCAGCGTCATGGTATGAAGGGTATAGCGCACAAGCCACATGTAGTGCATCATCAATTGCTGTTTCACAACCGCTTTTCGCGCTACGCCGGTGCGTTTCCCGAAGTATTCCTTCCATGCCTGCTGAAGCTCCTTCTCGTTCACCGAGGGTGCTTCACGCTCAACTATCGTTTCACTCTGTACCTCTTCGTGTACATCAAGTACGTCATTCTCAACCATTGTAACGCCAGTATTGATTCAACAAGTTTGTTTCTTCCCTGAACGTATCCCCGCATTCCCCAATGCAGATGCGCTCCGTTACCGAACCGTCTTGTTGAGTTCCCCGCTTCTTCCGTCCGGCTGCTGAGATGCAATGCCGTGCAGTGTGTGCGGTCTCGCTTTCTGTTACCCGTCGGTTGTATATGGCAGCCGTCGTTTCATCTGTTATGCTGTTTGTTGTGATTGTTCGTTCTGTGTCTCGCTTTGCTCCGGTTGAAGCGGTGTGCCGGTAATGGCGGACGCTACCTGGCGGAGTTGTTCGATTTTCTCGTCGTTGGGAATCGAGGCAGCCGCAAGCTGCGCTTGAAGCAACCGCAGTTCCTCTTCCTGCCGCTCAATCTGAAGCAGGTGTTCTTCTTCAAGCCGCTGCTGCTCTTCCTTCAGGTTTCGCATGGTGATGTCGTGCAGGATTGACACTGCCACCACCATCAGAATGCCGCCGGCTATGGCAAACACCGAAAAGACAACAAACGAGCGAAAGACGGCTGTCGCCACATCATACGCACCGCTGATGGAGAACATCAAAAACGACAGCGTTCCGGCAAGCGTGCTTACCTGAAACAAGAGACCGATGGGATAGGTGACTTTTGCATCTATCTCTTTCCGAATCTCCTCGTCGTTATTGCCTTTCTTTTTCTTTGTTGCCATGAGTGTTGTTGATTACAATTCACGTATGAAATGCAATGATGAAGTTTATCTCCCAAGCATTATGCCAAACACCGCTTATGCGCGAGTGCCCAGCAATAGTTCTATCACTTTTTCCGCTGTTGCAACGCCAATGTCGTCGGGGATATATGTGCCCGTACCGATATAGGCAAGCGGCAGCGTTGAGTTACGCAGCGCGGGCAACAGTCCGCCGATAGCGGATGCTTCATCGGTTTTTGTCAGGATGATACCGTTCGTTTTCAGCGTCGCCGCTCTTCGCAGCACGTTATTCGCCGTGTGTTCACCGAGCGATGCCGGAATCGTGCAAAGCACAACATCGGCATCAAGTCCTTGCACGATAGCGGCTGCATCATCATCAAGAGAGCGTGCAATCGCCGAGACATCAATGAAGATGAAGTCAGTGTTCTCTTTGCCCTGTGTTACCATTGGTAGCATATCGCTTTGCCGCGCACACGGTGTGCATAGTATGCCAAAAGATTGCGCCTTTTGTACGGCAGCGGTGTTTATACTGTCGGTACTTGTGATAATCCGTACCGTTGCCTGAAACGCAAGCCGGTAACTGATGGCAAGTTTTGTAAGTGCCGATGTTGCCCCCGAACCGCTCATTGCGCCATAAACCGCAACGACTGTACACGCCGCTTTCTTCGTAATGGCGGGCATGATGCCGATATGCTGACTGATGGCGTTTGATATTTCTTTGCGTACTTCACCTTCGTTCAGCGATGTGGCAATAGCGCAAGCGCGACCGATATAATGACCTGCCGTCTCGTCGCTCATTCCCGTATCGCGGAGCTGGCGGTAATACTTTCGATACACCGGCGGAAGCGACGCATTGAACGCATATTGCGAGGTGTCGCGTATGTCTTCGATGGCAGTGCGGAGTGAACGGAGTTCGGATTCGATAGAGCGGATGGATTCGTGCGAAGGACGGGCGGATTCGTTTGACGGATTATACACCGTCGATGCGATTGCCTGAATACCTGAAGAATCCGTCACCGGTTGTTGTTGCGGATGTATGTTCAGTATTTCTCCGGCGGCTTGGCGAATAGCCAAGGGCGGAGTGAACTGTGCGGCATTTTTCGTATCCTGTTGCGCCAGCATTCTGCGGTGGCGTTCCAAATCCTCCGGCTCGATTCCCGCAACAATTTCGTGCAGCTCGATGTCGCCGCCTTCAATAACAACCTTTGAACTCAGAATGATTGCCTCCGAGCCGAGTTCGCGCCGCATTGCTTCGATACCTTCGCGCATGGTCGCCGATTTGAATTTCTTGATTCTCATGTATGGTTCTGTTCGTCGTTCAGTGCCGTGCAGCACAGATGCCGCATTCGGTCACTTCGATAGTCGTAATAATCATGCCAAGCAACTCGTGCTGTGGCATTACACCAAAACTTGTGAGTGAAGCGGTGTTTCCGGGGTTGTTCCGGTATCGTGTAACTCTGCCAGAAATGTGTTGAACTCCGCAGCAATCTCGACGGGATGAATCTGCGAAAGGCAATGCTGTTTGCATGACCAATAGCATGGCGTGCAGTTGGTGCGACCGCTCCGCATCACACGGACAATCGTATTCTCAAGGTTGCCGATAAGTTGTTCGTTCGTGACGCTTTGCAACAGCAATGTTGGCTTGCCGAAGAGGTTGTGCGCGATATGAAAGAATGCACTGTCAATGCTGATGAACGCTGTGCATTCCTTGGCTGTTGCGATTTGCGTACGGAGAGAAGTGCGGCGGTCGGCGCAGTCAAGAACGCCCTTCGGCATATCGCTGTATGTGTAGTTTCCAAAATGGATAATACCTGCATTCGGATACAATGCTTGCAGTGCAGTTACAAGGGCAACGGTATAGGGATAGCTGCGCTTGAGGTCTTTCTCGGTATGGCAATGAATACCGATGAGCATGGGCGGACGCACAGGATATTGTTCGTGTATGAGTGTTGCAGCATTATGTGTATCGGTTGCGGAAAGCGTGTAATGAAGCGACTTTGAGTGCAGCCGGATGCCGGCAATCGCACCAAGAATATCCATAAAGTGCGCCCCGTTGTAATACTCCTGAATGCGGTCAATGATATGGTTGTATTCAATCACAATATCGGCGCGCTCTTCCACCGCAAACTCTGCGGGCGAGTTTGCCGTAAGCACAGAATCAACCGATGTGTTAAAGCGGAACACCTCGCGCACAAGGTCATTGCCCGACACGCTGATATGCAGGTGCGGGAACTGTGTGCGGAGTTCTTCGGTGACAGCCGTCAGCATCAATGAATCGCCCAAAGCCGACGAACTGCGGATAAGGACGTTGGTTGCCCCCGCGTAATCCTGTGTAAAAATGCTGTCGTGCATCGA
>JAEUSO010000209.1 GCA_016788605.1 Candidatus Kapaibacterium sp.
ATCCTAACGAAGGTACAGCTAAATAATATGCTGCGGCGGCGGTAAAGACCACCATCTGCGTAATACCCGGCTTCGTTAATTCATAGTACCCACGCAAAACCGACACATTTGTGCCGACAACAGCCGATGTTTCGGCGGCAGGTGTTGTCAGTTGTTCGGTCAGTGATGATTCCACGTTGGGGTTAAATTCTTGAGTTATGAATATAGTGTTGTCGCAATCAAAGTATGCTTAGTGCAGTTCGCCTTTGTGTGCTTCAAAGTATGCCGCTTCCGCTTTCTTTTCCTCTTCTGTCGGCGGAACCCATTGTTCCCAATAGTCCTGCTCACGGTATTCCTGCGAGAATTCGTACGGTCCGCGATAAACAGTTATATCAGTATCAAAATTACCGTGTCCGGGATGTTCCGGCGCAGCCCATTCCAATGAATTTGCATTCCACGGATTACGTGGTGCGGGCTTACCGTACTTCAAACTCCAGAAGATATTGAATACGAGGAAAAACTGCGAGAATCCGAGTGCTATTGCCGCCCATGTGATGAATTCATTCATCGGTTGGAAGGGCTTAAGAAAATCATACACCGTCGGGTCGGCGATGCGTCGCATGTGACCGCCCAAACCAATGATGTGCATTGGGAAGAACGTCAGGTTGAAAAACACAAACGACCAGAAAAAGTGACGGCGACCCCATGTTTCACTCATCATCTTACCGAACATTTTAGGAAACCAGTAATAGATGGATGCAAACACGCCGAAGAGTGACGCACCAAATAGTACATAGTGAAAATGCGCTACGATAAAGTATGTGTCATGGATAAAAATATCAACTGCAGCCGATGCCATGAAGATACCGGAAAGTCCTCCGATGATAAACATCGAAACAAACGCAAGGGCGCAAAGCATTGCAGAGGTGTAGCGGATTGAACCGCCCCACAGCGTGCCGAGCCAGTTGAACACTTTAATAGCCGAGGGAACGGCAATAACAATCGTTGAGAGAACGAACGTAGTGCCGAGCAAAGGACTCATACCTGATTGGAACATGTGGTGACCCCACACAATAAACCCAAGGAATCCAATTGCCATAAGTGCGAATATCATCGCCTTATATCCGTAAATCGGCTTACGCGAGAACGTGGCGATTACGTCGGATACCACACCCATTGACGGCAGAATCATAATGTACACCGCGGGGTGGGAATAGAACCAGAACAAATGTTGGAATAAGAGCGGTTGTCCGCCGCCTGTCCAATTTCGTGAACCGTCCAGTGCCGATGAAGCCAGCATTCCATAAGGAATGAAGAACGATGAGTGGAAAAAGTTATCGAAGAATAGCATGGCAAGTGCGGCTGCAAGAACCGGAGTACCAAGTGTGATAAGTACCGCTGTTACAAACAACGCCCAAATAGTCATTGGCATACGGAAGAGCGTCATGCCCTTAGCGCGTTTGTTCAAAATTGTCGTCACGTAGTTAATGGCACCCATAATAGAGGCAAACCCTACTAAAAAGAGACCTGCTATCCACATTGTCTGCCCAAGCCCTTGAATTGCCGAAAGCGGCGGATACGCCGTCCATCCTGCTTGTGCCATACCGCTTTCAATAACAAACCCGCCCATCAGGAGCATGGCAGCGGGTATGTTGAGCCAGAATGAGAACATGTTCAGTGTTGGCAGTGCCATATCGTCCGTACCAATCATAAGCGGAATGGCGAAGTTGCCAATCATACCGTTCACCATCGGGATAATCACTAAGAACAGCATCACCGCGCCGTGCATGGTGAGAAGCTGGGAGTAAAAACCGGGTTCGATGACACCGTCCGAGACCCATGTGTTAGGAAGCAACGAGCCGAGAATCGGAACTGCTTGGTCGGGATAGGCAATTTTCCAACGTACAAGCAATGCAGCCAATCCCCCTACAAAGAGGAAGAAGATGGTTGTTACCATAAACTGCTTTGCAATAACCTTGTGGTCGTTCGAGAAAATATACTTGCGAATAAATGATTGCGCGTGATGATGACCGTGACCATGGTCATGCGCATCATGCGAATGGGCGGTGCTGTGTTCTACTGCAATTGCTTCCATAGTTCGCTTATGTAATAATTATTTGTTTTTCGTTAATGTTTTGCGTCGCCGTGGTGTTCGCCTGCTTGTGCTTCCGCTTCGGCGGGCTTCGCTTCAGGTGCGGGTGCTTGAGCCATTTGCTCCGCCTTACCTTTTATTTGCGTATCATACCATGTATTGTATTCGTCAAGCGAGTGCATCGTGATAGTTCCGCGCATGTTGTAGTGACTTGCACCGCACAGTTCGGCACACGCTATTTCATATTTCCCTGCTTTTATTCCGTTGAACCACACCTTCATCCATGAACCAGGCAAAGCATCTTGCTTCACACGGAAATTAGGGAGGAAAAAGCTGTGCAATACATCAACCGAACTAAGCCGTACCAAAACATTTTTGTTGATTGGCAGATGTAAATCGTTCTCAATAATAATGTCATCCTTACCGTGCGGGTCGCTCGGGTCAATGCCAAAGAGGTTGTCAGTTGTACGGATTTTATCATTGCGCTTACCAAGAACACCGTCTGCGCCGGGGTAGCGGAATACCCAGTTAAATTGTTTTCCGAGTACTTCAATCTCCACATCCGGTTTAGGTATCCTGTTGGAATTCTTTGTTGTTTCCCATGCTCCGTCGCAATACACGC
Source organism: Candidatus Kapaibacterium sp. (assembly GCA_016788605.1). GTDB lineage: Bacteria > Bacteroidota > Ignavibacteria > Kapaibacteriales > NICIL-2 > JAEUSO01. Next base: position 2,694 of record JAEUSO010000209.1, read on the forward strand.
CTAATCCGCCGAAGAGAATCGTTGGCAGCAGCGTCCATGTGAACTCGAGGAGATTATTGCCATGATAGCCGCGTGCGCGTACGCCGGGTTTTTGGCGGTATTTAATCAGAAAATAAGCAAGTAAGCCGTAGGTGAGGAAAAAGATGGCGACATCAATCCACCAAATCACCTCGAATAAATGATCAAGCTCCGCACCGAATGTGCTGACATTTTCGGGGAACCACACTAAAAAGTCAAAGTATTTCATAAAATCCATAACTGCCTCGTTTCTATATGTTTATGCTTGGTGAAGAGGGTTGATTTTACAATGGGTTTGCTAATTCAGCTTCTGTATATGCACCGTTGCGGGTTGCTGTCTTCTCGCGTGCTTCTTTTACTTGGTCAGCCGTGATTGCGCCTCCGCCGTTCCCCCATTGGGAACGGACATAACTCAAGATATCTGCTATTTCCTGATCATTGAAATTCGATTTCCACGATTGCATTACACCGTTGTAGTTAGCACCGTTACGGACAATCGGTCCTTTAAATCCGTGCAATACAATTCGTATTGGCTTTGTTGCATCGGCATCATTTGCCAACTCCGAGCCGGCAAGAGGAGGTATCACACCCGGATTACCCTTGCCAGACCCTTGGTGGCAGGCAGCACAATTTTTACTGTAGAGTTTCTTACCCGGTATGTCAGCGACACCGCCCTTTTCTTCTTTTGGAGGATTCGGATCTACCCACACGGGGTCGTCGCCTTGGCTTGTGAAAAAGCCGCGGACATTACATGACTGAAGTAAAAATGAGAACGAGATGAGAGAAGCAATGGCTACGCGCCGAAGAACGGCGTTCTGTTGTATCCCCATAAGTATGCTGCGTAAATCAGTATGTGTTTCCATATATCAAAGCGAAATTACAATCATGGTCTATCCTTGCCAAACAAAATTCCATCAGTGTTGAAAGAAAACAACTCTTCATCGTCAAATTATTTCAGAATCAAAACAAGAGTTATCAAGTCCTATTTTGTTTTCCTTCGTCCGAACATTATTTTGTTCTTTGAGTATCGCTGAAACAATCAGTACCGAAAAAAAAGTTCTCGTTCCAACAAATGTTTTTTATCACAGCGTACACGCAATCATCTTGCCATTGTTGATAGCATAGACCGGAACCCCTTTCAGCTCTGTTGCTCCGAACGGAGAATTCTTCGACTTGGTAAGGAACCGGTCTGTATTCACTGTCCATTCTTTGTCAAGATTGAGAATCGTGATATTTGCGGATGAACCGTTCTCAATCATCGGTTGTGGCAAGCCAAGGATATGGCGCGGATTCACACTCATCTTTTCTACAAGCGATTGTATGGATAGAACCTTGGTATGATATAAATGTGTCAGCGTTAAACCAACAGCCGTTTCCAACCCGACGATACCATTTGGTGCAGCATCAAACTCAACATTCTTTTCGTGAAGTGCGTGGGGGGCATGGTCGGTGGCAATCACGTCAATCACATTATCCGCAAGTGCCTGAATCATAGCGTCCACATCCGCTTGCGTGCGTAGCGGCGGATTCATCTTCGCATTGGTATTATATCCGCGAACTGCGTCGTGCGTCAAAACAAAATGGTGGGGAGCGACTTCGCCCGTCACTCGCTGACCGCGCACTTTCGCATCGCGTAACAAACGTATCGTACCTGCTGAACTGAGATGTGCGGCGTGATACCGGCGGTTGCCACAGTATTCAGCAAGAAGTATGTCACGTGCTACGATAATATCTTCCGCAACCGAAGGGTATCCCTTCAGCCCCAGTTCGGCACTCACAGTTCCCTCGTGCATGGCAAAATTCTTGGTCATGGAATGCTCTTCGCAATGCTGAGTCAGGAGTGCATCGAATGTGGACACGTAATCAAACGCGCGGCGCATCATCTCTGCACTTTCCACGCAACCGCCATCATCGGAAAACATGACCGCACCGGCATTCAGCAATGTTTCGATTGCGGCAAGGTCGCTCCCCCTTCGCCCTTTAGTAATCGTTGCACAGACGTGGACATCGGTCAGTAATCCTGCGGCACGCTTGTGAATAAACTCCACAACCTGAATGCTATCCACAGCCGGCTCGGTATTGGGCATACACACCACTCCTGTGAATCCACCGTTTGCAGCGGCGGCAGTGCCGGATTCAATCGTCTCCTTGTATGATTGCCCGGGTTCGCGCAAATGCACGTGCATATCAAAAAAGCCGGGAGCGGCGGTAAGGTCGTCGGCTTGGATGTGCGTGGTTGCACGTGTGGTTTCGGGGGCTTCCGCACCGGCATGACGGATTATCCCGTCCTCAATCCATAAATATCCACGTATGTCTATTGATTGCAACGGTGATACGATACGGATATTATCAAAACAGATATTCATTGTTCGTGTAATTAGGTTTCAGTGGTTCAAGCAGGTACGAGCGATAGTTCATCTCTGAAGAGCGATTGTTGCGGATTCAGGACTGCGCGTAAAAATGTCTTTCTGTGATATGAAGTTGCTCCGTGTGTGCGTATTGCATTCCGATGCTGCGGGGTTGCATATCCTTTATGTACGGCAAACCCATACTGCGGATACCGTTCATCACTTTCTTCCAAGAGCCGGTCGCGCGTGACTTTTGCAACAATAGATGCTGCGGCAATCGAAAGACACACCGCGTCACCCTTCACTATCGTGGTGTACGGCAACCCTGATGAACGAAACCGGTTGCCGTCAATGAGCAGATGTCCGGGCGCAGGTTGAAGTGACAGAACTGCATCATTCATAGCTGTAAATGTTGCTTGTAGGATGTTGATACTATCAATCGTTGCCTGATCTACAATACCAACTCCAACTGACTCAGCATCACGCAGAATAACGTCGTACATTCGGTCGCGTTCACGCTGCGAGAGTTTCTTCGAATCACAAATTCCATCTGTCGGCTTATAACCATTCGGCATAACGACCGCAGCGGCGACAACCGGTCCGGCTAACGCTCCCCGTCCCGCTTCATCAACACCGGCAACGCTCATTCCACGCTGCCAAAATGGCAACTCGAGGTCAGTTGTGGGTAAGACGACGCTGTATTTCCGTTGCGGCATGATTCAAGGATATAAGTTACAGACCGCACCGCTCAAAAATATAGTCCACATTACTCAACGATTTCGCACCGCTGAATAACTCATCCAGATCCGCTTGCGACATAATTGTTTGCAGTTGTTCATTCTCCCACAGTGTGTCTTTGAGCGGACGCTGCTCATGCCATGTTTTCATTGCCGATGACTGCACCACAGCGTAGGCATCCTCG
>JAEUSO010000020.1 GCA_016788605.1 Candidatus Kapaibacterium sp.
CGCGCCTGTCCCTTCAGTTGCAAGTACGCCTGTGTCAGTTCACCCAACTCTTCATGCAATTTCAGCATGAACCAATCAGAGCTTCGTTCGATTCCGTGTGTTTGCTCGTAGTCGTATGATACACGTTCGATGCGTGTGCTCAGATCATCTATATTCATACTGTCCCCCTTAGGTTAGAACCGCAACCGGCATACGCCTGCGGTGAGTGAAGCTGTTGGATTTTTCTCGAAAAGAAACGTCAGGATGTCCCGCGTACTGATGCCCATTTCCCAAAAACCGTCGAAGATGGAAAACATCACACCAAGCGGAATATTATAGCCCATAGTTCCACCGAATGTCATTCCGCCGCTTGCATACAGCCACGGCACAATTTGGTAATTCGAGCCGACTGACACAAGAACCGTATTGATATTCGGCGTGCGTCCGTCGGTCATTGGGAAAATCATGTCAAGCCCCACATCGCGCAACATTCCTACAGAATACGATACTCCCATGCGTAATCGTGTCGGCAGTGAGGATTCAATCGAGGTCATTCCCTCCCACTTAAAATAGCCACCGTCGCCGGTGATTTTTTGCGCTTCAAGAAAGATGTTATAGCTGTTGAATCCGGTTGAGGACATGCCGTTCAGAATTGTGTCTTGTGCACGATACACGTTCCCCGTCCAGTACATTTTACCAACATCCAACAACGATGCACCCACACGCCATTTTGGTCCGATATGGTAGGTAAGACCGAAGTCCGCTCCAAGTCCGTGACCCACGGGAATCATCCCCGTTCCCGGCACAGTTGATGGTGATGTGGCTTTACCATAATTGATATTAAAGAGCGGTGTGATGGATGAATATCCTTCAAGTGTTTTTGTATTTGGGTCGGTGTATGAATCCAAGTATGCATAACCGAGAATATACCGGAACGTGATGCCGAGATAGAGTTTGTTGGATTGCCCGTTGAAGACGCGCCGACCGTAACCGAGATTAAACTCGCGTGTCCATGACATGCTTAACCGTGTTGAGTCGAATAGTTGCGAGAAACGTTGCGGCTGACGCGACACACCGACGATTTGACCGTTCCACGGCAAGGTGTAGGATGAATCAAAATAGTTAAAATTACGTCCTAAAAACGCGAGGTTGGCTGCTGCGGAATTAAACGTAAATTCACCCGATACACGGTCGCGTATCGTGAATGCAAAACCGCCGTATGCGTCGCTTTGGTACGATACACCAAGTATGATTGCATCAGCATTCATATACACACTCTTGCCGGCAAACTTCCGCGCAGCTTCATATTTTTCCTGCAAACTGAACTGTTGTTCGTTGAACGAAAATATCGCACCGAGCAAGTCGGAACTGCCCATTGCATTCGAGTGAACAGCCGCGCCGAATTCCCCCACCGAGACCGACCAATTCCGCTTGCGGCGGGATATGCCAGCTTCCATCGGTGAACTTTGCTTGTAAATAACTTCCGTCGGGATAAAACCAAGATTGGCGGGATTCATGCCGATTGCCTGATAATCGGTTGCCGTGGTTGTGCCGATTGCCGCTTGCCCAAGCCGAGAGTAATCATTCATTTCCGTTTGCGAAAACGCAGCTGTTGCAACCGTTAAAAACAGGATTGCCCTGATTGCACTGATTTTGCAAACATGTACTGTATAACGCACTATGGTGTGCCTGTTAATCACAGTTCTTTACGCGACTCCACGATTGTTGCTATTTCCGACGCAATGCGTAATGCTTCCGCCGCATCGGCTGCACTGACGCTGATTGGCGCGCCATTCACCACCGATTCGACAAAACTGTTCTGCTCCTCGGCAATCGCATTCAACTGTGGTACGGTCGGTTGCTCGAACATGATGGATTTCTTGTGTGTACCGGCATCAATCTGACCAAGCATCATGGCGGGAATACCGCTGCTTGGCATATCATCATCCGCAATACGATATACTTCCACGCTCGGCTTTGAGAAATCAAGCGATAGATACGCATCACGCTGGAATATCCTCATCTTCCGCATAGCATTCGCCGAAAGGCGCGACGCTGTAAAATTCGCCACCGCACCATTTGCAAATTCAACCCGCGCATTTGCTATGTCAGGTGTGTCGGTCAGTACCGCTACGCCATTGGCGGAAATAGACACAGCGGGCGACTTCACCAACCATAACACAATGTCAATGTCGTGAATCATCAAATCGTGAATAACAGAAACATCCGTGGCACGTGGTCGGAATTGACTTAGGCGGTGCGCCTCGATAAATAACGGCGACAGTGAATACGATTGGGCTGCAACAAACGCCGGGTTGAAACGCTCAACATGCCCTACTTGCAGAATAACATTCTTTTCTGCTGCTGCACGAATCAGTTCCTGTGCCTCATCGTATGTGTGGGTGATTGGCTTTTCTATAAGGCAGTGCTTACCTGCCTCGATACATTCCATCGCAACACGAAAGTGTTCGCTTGTCGGGACGGCGATTGTCACCGCATCGCAGTTCTCAATAGCGTCTTGAATTGATGAATGGGCGGTTGTGGAATACTCAGCAGCAATAGCTGTTGCGCGGGTCGAATCCACATCGTAAATACCTGAGAGCTTTGCCGTTGAGTGCTGCGCCCATAACCGTGAGTGAATTGTTCCTAAATGTCCTGTTCCTATAACACTGATTCGCATACGTTATTGTTTTGATATGTATTGAAGTACCGGCAATGACCTGATTCGTTCTGTTCGGTTACATTACTCTGCGGCTTCGGCACGCGGATGCGCCTGTTTATAGGCGGATTTCAACCGCTCAACCGATACATGGGTGTATATCTGTGTGGTTGAGAGCGATGCGTGACCGAGCATATCGCTGACTGCTTGAATATCCGCACCGTTGTCGAGCAAATGTGTTGCAAAGCTATGGCGCAAAACGTGCGGAGATTTTTTTGCCGATTCCGTAACACCGGTTAATGCCGAACGGATGATTCTCCACCCTTGCACTGCGGTGAGCGGTTTGCCGGAGTTATTCAAGAACAAAGCGGTAACACCAGCAACGGGCTTGAATTCGTGCCGTATTGTCATATATTCCTCCACAGCAAGCATTGCCTGCCTGCCAACAGGAACAATACGTTCCTTACTCCCCTTGCCCATCACCCGCATCGTCAAAGTCATCCTGTCGAGTGACGCAACGGTGAGTCCAAGAACTTCGCTGATCCGCAGCCCGCATCCGTAGAGTAATTCTGCAAGTGCTGCATCGCGGCTTCCTTCCTTCGTTGAGCGGTCGAAGCGTTCCATCAAATGACGGGCTTCATCTTGCTGTAACACCGACGGAAGCCGTTTCTCAATTTTCGGCGGTTTTACAAACACCGCAGGATTGCTTTCCACATACCCGCGTTTTGCACAAAACCGGAAAAATGTCTGCACTGCACTCAACTTATTGGCAATCGTCCTTTTTTCCATTCCCTTGTTGTGCATCCACGGCAGAAAAGCACGGATGTCGTTTTTTGTCAATGCTGCAACATCCGGCGTACCGCCATACCGTTCGTACACGTCGTCCAAGCACTGCCGAAACTGCCGGATGCTAACCGTATAACGCTCAACCGTATGGTCGGAATAGTTACATTCGTTCCGGCAATACGCCAGAAAACGCTCTTCTGCTTCGACAAACGGAATCGGTGTTCCGGACATAGGATTGAGTTGCGGGAGCACCGCAATGATTATTGTATGAATATGCTGCATTTCAAATTTACAAATAGCGAGCCAAGCACCCCTGCCGTGAGCAAAAAATGGCGTATCTTGCACCTAATAAATACACAGAAAAACCAATGAAATCCATTCTCAACTATTGTGATGGTGAACTATGCGACGCTATTGGCGGCGCATGGCTTGATAATTACGAGCCGGCGACAGGCAAGGTCTATTCACGGTTACCTGCAAGCGATGCCCGCGATGTAGAGCGCGCTGTGAATGCCGCTTCCGTTGCATTTCCATTGTGGTCGGCACTGACTCCCGATGAACGCTCCGTGTATATGCTCAGGATTGCCGCACTCCTTGAAGCGCGTATCGAGGATTTTATCCGCGCTGAATCACAAGACCAAGGCAAACCCGAATGGCTCGCCCGCGTAATGGATATTCCCCGTGCAGTAGCCAACCTGCGTTTCTTTGCAACAGAAATCCTCCACACATCCACATCGGCACACGAAACATCATCAACAGTGCTGAACTACACTCTTCGCAAACCGCTTGGCGTTGTCGGCTGTATCTCGCCGTGGAATCTCCCGCTCTATCTTTTCACATGGAAAATCGCTCCCGCACTTGCCGCAGGGAATACTGTTGTTGCCAAGCAAAGCGAACTAACCCCGATGACTGCGTTCATGCTGGCGGAACTTTGTATAGAGGCAGGTTTACCTAAAGGCGTGCTGAATATTATTCACGGAATGGGCGCGGATGTCGGCGCGGCAATCGTCGAATCGTCGGCTGTAAAGGCAATTTCCTTTACGGGAAGTACGCGCACCGGTGAGTATATCGCACGCACAGCCGCACCTAAGTTCAAGAAACTTTCGTTGGAACTCGGCGGTAAAAACCCGAATATTGTTTTCGCCGATTGCAATTTCGAAAAAGCTGTTCGAGAAAGCGTCCGTGCTGCGTTTCATAACCAAGGCGAGATTTGCCTCTGCGGTTCGCGCATCTTTATTGAACGCGGCATCTACGACCGGTTTCGTGACGAGTTTGTCCGTCAAACAGCCGCCTTACAGGTTGGCGACCCGATGAATGAAACATCACGGGTTGGTGCATTGGTCTCGCGTGACCATTACGAGAAGGTTCTGAGTTATATCGCACTTGCAAAAGAAGAAGGTGGAACAATCCTGACGGGCGGCTCAATTGTGAACATTGATGGTCGTTGTTCCGAAGGATGGTTTATCGCACCGACGGTGATTGAAGGACTAACCTATGATTGCCGTACAAATCAAGAGGAAATCTTCGGTCCTGTTGTCACGCTAGTTCCCTTCGATAGCGAAGACGAAGCGGTTATGATGGCAAACAGTACGGGCTACGGATTGACTGCCATTCTTTGGACGGAGAATCTTAACCGCGCCCACCGTGTTGCTGCTGCAATGGAAAGCGGTATCGTGTGGGTGAACTGCTGGCTCGTCCGCGATTTACGAACACCTTTCGGCGGTGTGAAAAACAGTGGTGTGGGACGCGAAGGCGGTGTTGAGGCACTAAGGTTCTTTACCGAACCCAAGAATGTGTGCATCTCATTCGGTACGTAGCCCACCACCCTAATATCCATATTTTGATTATTAACAGTTATTAGAGTTATTCTATGAAAACAGCTATTCTCATTCTTTGCATCTGTGTGCTTGCACTGCCAAGCAATGCACAGTGGATAAAAGCCGCACAAAAGGATGGCGGCTATCTTACCTCGCTCGAAGTCAGCACATCGGGCATCACGCTCTTCAGTGCATTGGGCAGCCGTGTTTTCCGTTCAGTGGACGGTGGAAACAGATGGTCGCAGCGAAACGTGCCGACAAATATCAATACCGACAACAGCACTCTGACAACAAGTATGGATTCGAGCGGTGTGATTGAAGCGGTCTTCCTGCAAGTCAGTCCCGACAGCGTCTATCGCAGTATTAACGAAGGTCAGGATTGGACGCTGATGACAGGTTGGGCAGCTGCTTTCAACAATGAGAATATATCATCGCTTTATGGCGGATGGCGCAATGGCAACCTGTTTGTTGTCACCTCCAAATCCGGGCAATACACCATTTGGAAATCTGGTGATAATGGGACGACATTTTCAAAGTTCGCATCAGCGATTCAGAACAGACCAACACTTTATCAATCCCACGATACGACATTGTATGTTACATCAAGTGGTTCTGCTTCCCGTATCAGTACGTCTGGGGTGCAAACATCCATGCGTGCGGTGTCAAACATTCACTCTGTCCAAGAGTTCAGCGGTGGACCGGTAACACTCTATGCTTTTCTTGATAATAAAGTTTCACGCTCGGTGAACAAGGGCGACACATGGACACAAGTACATACCGGTTTACCTGATGATGTGAGTAAACTTAGCGACCGCTGCTTTACACGTGGGCGCGAAGGCGATATTTACCTTTACACCCGTGTAGGTAATGACAGCACAACCATCTATCGCATTTTCTCCGGCGCATCAACATGGAATGCAGTCCGGTCGTTGAATACGGTATTGGACTTACCTCTTTCGCTGCCAAACGGATCGCTTGTGGCTATATATGGCGAGGGTATCATGTCGTCGGAAGAAGGTGGACAATCATGGATTCCAACATCGCGCGGTATCGAGTCATATCCCTTGTCACATACAGTCCGTATAGATAACAACTCTTTTGTAACAACAGGGTTTATTCGCGGGCAGGTATTCGCAACCAATACCGGCGGACTCTCGTGGGCTGCTCCTGCACTACCAAATGACAAGATGAACGGTAGTATTCCAAACTCTATATTCCGTACACGACGCGGCAACATTATTGTTTGTACGAAAGCCGGAATTGCCGTCAGCAACGACCAAGGGTTCAGCTACACGCCCGCACAGTTAAACGGCACACTTTTCGAGCAAGAAATCTACTCCGTCATCGAGTTGGGCACTGATACGCTACTTGGTGTATGCCGTACGGAACTTGTGCGCTCGTTCGACCGTGGCAGCACGTGGGCATCGTACACTGCAACTCCTGCTGCAATTGAGTACGCCAACATCGCCCAAGATGCAAACACCTTGTATTTCGGTACAACTGACGGCTTGTATTCCATGGTACTTGGTAGTTCACAACCGGTGATACAACGTGCGGGACTTGACGGTAAAACAGTGTATGCAGTTGCAGGATTCGGGATTGTCGCTGCGGTAGAGCGCGAAGGGCAAGCGGTCTATAAAGTATTCCTGCACCGCCGTTCGTCCAGCTCCGGGACTTTCGAGCAGATTTCAATTCCGTATTCATCACCGCAACAATTCCCGACAATCGGAGCTATCAAGAAGGACAAAACTATACTCGTTACAAGCAGCGACGGCTTATTTCAAGTACCTGAAAATTCGACCACTCCAAGCCGTGTACAAGAGTTTGGAAACGAAATACCAATGTTCATCAGCCGTGAAAACAACAATGTACTAGCTGCAAGCACGATATTCGGCGGGATTTGGGTTGATTCATCCGGCATAACCTCTGTCCGCAACAACATCATCGCTAATGAACAACCGCTTGTCTATCCCAACCCAAGCGATGACCACATCATCATCCGTTGCAACGACGCGGTGCTAGGTATAACTGTTCGGAATCATTTCGGAGTGAGTGTCCTGTCACAACCGGCGGGTGGCGAATCAGCAATCGAAACACTTGGAATCAGTTCGCTTGCCCAAGGAACATACACCGCTGAAATCAGTACAGTATCCGGCATCGTCCATGCACGTTTCATCGTACTTCGCTAAAGGATTGCTGTGATTAACGAGATAATCAATTCAGAGCGCGCACCGGAGCCGGTCGGTGCATATCCTCATGCCCGCCGTGTCGGAAATTTCCTGTTTCTTTCAGGTGTTGGTCCCAGGGAACGCGGAACAAAAGTCATCCCGGGTGTCACACTCGACGATCATGGCAACATTCTTGACTATGATATTACAGTGCAGACACTCTCGGTATTCCGTAACATCCGGTATGTTATCGAAGATGCCGGAGCGCGATGGGAAGACATCGTTGACGTGCAGGTGTATCTGACAAATATGAAGAAGGATTTCCCAACCTTCAACCGCTTGTATGCCGAGCATTTTACCCATGTACAAGCATGCAGAACCACTATCGAAATCGGTGCATTGCCAACGCCAATCGCCGTAGAACTTAAAGTTGTATGTATCATCAAGGATGATGAAATTTATTAGAATGAAACGAGCACTCTCTTACCTGCATAACATATTCAACGCACGGATTTCCCTTGCCTACATCATAACAGGCATGTTCACTCTCACATCCGTTCAAGCACAGCAAATCAAGCTTGCCGCCATTATGCCCGACATCGCCGCACCCGGCATGAAGGTTTATATGGAATTTCTTTCGACGATTGACGGAAACACCATCGGCGCACCGTTCAGCGCAAACGATGGTATCTATGCAGGTGCGGATAATTCGTTCAAAATAGAATTTCTTCGTCCAACCGATAGCACACTCATCACGTTCTCGCCATTAAGTACAAGCTGGGATGGTCGCCTGCTTTCGTGCATTGCGTATATCAATCCCGCTATGCCCACACCAAACTCGACGGATTGGGCGCAACTGAACTCACAGTTCGTCATACCGGTACGTATTGTCAATCGCGGCGATGTTTCGAACTATGACACTATCTACTTAGTACGCCCGACACCAATTGGCGATATGAGGACTGCTTCGGAAAGCGTCATCGGTGCCGGCTCGCTTGGCAGACGCTCGAAACGAGGTGCAATGATTGTGAATTGGATTAACTTCGGTACACGCACATATACCGTAAGCACAAGTGACCCTGATAACAATGCTTCAAACGGCAATCAAGGGTATTTGCCACTTATCCTGATGGCAACGGACTCAATACATGGTGAGGGAACAACAAGCATCATCAGTGTAAGTGCCAATGGTTTGAACGGCGGTCCCGGCGGTGGCGGTGGCGGTGGTGAGTATTGTGATAATGTCTTATCAACCACACCCGGCACACGTGGTGGCGACGGATTCACCGGCGGAGCGCGCGGCGGTAGAAACGCTATTATAGGCGGCGGTGGTTCATATCAAGCGCATGGTACCGGAACAGGTCCGAACGGCTCGAATGGTCAAGGTAACTCATTAACAAATGCAATCGGTGCAGCAGTCACAACCGGATATCAATCAGGCGGCGGCGGAACCGGACATCCGTTCGGTATAAGCGGTGCACAATGCGTGGTCGGCAACTGCGAATTGCAAGGCGCTCAAGGCGGCGCATCGGGTGTAAAAGACGCTACCGACGGTGCGGGCGGCGGTTATGGCACGGAAGGCGGCAGCACAAGCGGCAGCATGACTATTCTCAACGGCGGTCGTATTCATGGCAACCGTATGACTGTTCCGATTGCAGGAGGTTCAGGTGGTGGTGGAGGAAATCCTCTAGGGAATTGCGGTGGGCGCGGCGGTGGAGGAGGCGGTGCAATCCGCATCATCTCTCCGATGATTACCAATCTTCGCATCGAGGCAAATGGTGCGGACGGAACACGTGGTGCTACTGTAGCCGTTAGCGGGCAACTTGGTGGTTCCGGTTCAGGCGGACATATCAGCTTAATGGCATATAACGAATTAAATAATATCGGACTGAGTGCAGTTGGTGGCGGACTTGCAACAGCAGGTCGTGGCGGCACAGGTCGCATCCGTGTGGACGGAATGTTCACTTTGCCATCCTCATCCACGCCGTCGGTGAATTACAATGGTGTGACGATGGATCGCATTGATTCAGCTCTATCACTATCGTTCCCAATCGGAGGTCGCGCTTCAAACGGTGACTCGATTAATATCTGGCTCAAAGACGGTCGGACTGCGTGGCGCAGTATTGGCGGAACACGCGCCGGTTCCGACAACCGTTGGACGTTTACTGTGGATTATACTTCCGGCACAACCGACTACGTTTATCTCTGTGCCGTCCATGTTGTTGACCCTCTACAAACAAGTAATACAACACCGCCATATATCCTCTCGCCGCTCGGTGCCGCTGCAGTTCGCATAGCACGTACGCAATCAGTTATCGCACCAGCAACGTTGAACATGGGTTCCGTCTCATGCGAAACGAATGGTGGAGTTAAGCACGATACGATCACCATCCAAAATACAGGAACGAGCGATGTTACAATTGTTAGCGGACGTTTTCAAAACGGTACTGTCGGTTTTGGATTCCCCACCGGATACACGATTGCTGGACAAACAGTTCGAACCGGCTTGACATTACGCATCCCGATTCAATACACAGTACAACCGAATATTTTTGGAGCACAAACCGACGATCTTATTATTAACTACCCCGCCGGCACTTCACCGTCGTTTTCGCGCACGACGTGCAGCATAAGGGTAGATAGTGTCGGAATTGCTCTGTTGGATACAAACTCTTCCCAACAAATTATCATCAACTCAATCAACCTGAACGATGTGTGCAGGTTTAGCGGAAAAACACTGTTATACAGATTTCGTAACGTCGGTGTTACGACAGTCACAATACAGTCGGTTCAACCAAAGCAGCCGGGTGTGATTGTAGTTCCGGCGTTACCAAAGAATACGCTTGCACCGAACGAAAGTGTGCTGCTGACGTTGAATGCTGCAACACAAACAACCGGTACAATCAATGATTCCCTCATCATTCAAATAGACAAATGCAATCTCCGGTATGCTATTCCTATTACCGGTAGAATCATCGAAACCGATATAGAGGGCTCGGCACCGCAAGGACAGGCATACGGGGATGTGCGGCTGAACACCTTAGTCAGCAAAACATTCGAGGTTATCAATACAAAGAATACGCCTGCGGATATTCAAACTATCCCAACTGTACGACCTCCCTTCCGCCTTGTCCAACTTGCGCCCGACTCTGTTCCGCGCATCCTGACAACCGGACAGAAATTTCTTTTCAATATAGAGTTTCAACCATCGGTAGCAGGCGATTATTACGACACAGTGCGCGTGTACTCGACATTGACAACATCCTCCTGCCCCGATACTGTCACGTTCTTCCTCTCGGGTCGCGGCACACAATCAAATATCGTTGCCAATAAGCCGATATTGGACTTTGACACCGTGTATTCATGCGGTGTTCACCGTGATACTGTATGGCTGAAAAACAGCGGTAACTCGACAGCGTTTGTCTATAGCCCGGCAAGAATCACCGGAACTGACTCAGCATTCTTCAGGATTATTCAACAACCAACGGCTGACTCAACCCAACTGTTAAGGAACGGTCTTGATTCTGTTCCATACATCATCGAATTTATTCCTGATACATCGGTGAATAAAGGGATACGAAGTGCATCATTAGTTGTTCGCGGCAGGGATGACACTCTTCGTACCATCAATGTGGTGCTGACTGCATATCAACAACGGTTAAAGCTGGTTTTCGAGCGCAACGGCTCGCGTATTTCATCAACGAACCCGCTAGTTATCAGCGACGTACCGGTGAACAGCCAGCCGCCATTCCGCGTATCCATTGACGCATTTAACATTGGCGATGTACGCGGCTGTATCAGTGCTACACGAAGTCAGAATCCGACGGTTGTGTCACCGCTCATTCCCGTCATCAACATTGACCCGCAAGGCGGAAGAAGTTTATCATTCGATTTACGCCCGACATCGCTAGCACCGATTAACGATACAATAACGCTCTATTTGAATTGCCCGTGCACTGATTCGATAAAAATACCGATGACCATCATCCCGACGAACAACGTCTTGGTGATTGAACCGGACTCTGTTGCATTCGGCAATGTGGCTCCGTGTGTGAATCCCGCACGTCAATTCGTTACCCTGCGAAATGTTGATGCAGCAAGCGCGGCTCGCATAGATACATTGCGTCTTGTCGGTCCGAACATCAATGCATTTCAATTGTCAGTACGCTTTGCACTACCGTACACATTGAACAGCGGTATCGCCACTACTTCCGATGTGGAAGTCGGCTACAGCGGTGCCGGTCTGACTGCTGGCAGAAAAGTGGCATACATGGAAGTGTCGTATGTCATCAATAATGTCCGTGTCAAGGATACGCTCGTTATCAGTGCGAACCGCATCCTGCCAATCCGATCAAACCCTGATTCGCTCGACTTCGGCGATATCAAGCAAGGGCAATCGCGGACAATGTCTCTCAACATCACGAATGACAGCAGCCGCTCGATTGTCACGTCATTCGGATTTGCGCGTACAACAAAAGGGTATTTCAGTCCTAACATAACCAATCCGCTGATTGCACCAAGAGCCACCGATTCGGCAACCGTCCAATTTGCAACAGATGCAATTGGCGAACATTTCGATACGCTGTATATCAAATTCACTAACCCTACACTTGGTTGTACAGACAGTATGCCTGTCATGCTGCGAGGCAATATCATTCCCGGATTGAACTACCGGGTCTGGTTGCAGCGTGTGCTGAATTTCGACCCGCGAACACGCGACACGGTAATCGGGATTTACGGCAAGTTGGATACAACGAATCTCTCGATTCCTCGCGGACAGTTCCGCGCAAGTATTGACATGCCGTCGGATATGATAATGCCTACCGGTGTCACGGCTCGAGGCGGGCGCATAAGTTCGTTCGATTATGTGCTGAACGGACGGCGCATGATTACCATTACTGTGGATACAACAATCAATCCGATAGCGGGCGACACTGCGCTCCTTGCCCAACTCCGGGTGGATGCAATGCTCGCTGACACCGAATGTGACTCGATTATCCTTGCCAACTTTGAGTGGACGAACACCGGCACTCGCCCGACAACATGGGTAAATAAATCCGAAGCCGGCTCTGCGGTATGCCTGAACATTTGCAAAGAAGGAGGCAACAGATTACTTGCACAAGCACCGACGGCGTTCCAACTGTTTGTATCGCCAAATCCTGCAAGTGACTTCGTGGACTTGACGGCATACACCACCGAGAGCGGGCAGCATGAAATTATCATGACCAACCTTATTGGTGTTCAAGTGGCTCAATACCAGTTCAATGTTACCGGACCGAGCGAACAACGCATCCGGCACAACATACAATCCTATTCGGCGGGCATCTACTATGTGGAGTTGCGCTCGCCCACGCAGCGTAAATTGGAAGCATTGACGATTCGCAGATAACAGACAGCACACACAATGATACAGGAAATCAACCGCCTTCGCGGCGAAATAGAATCCGCTTTGAATGCGGCGACAAACGGTGAACTCCTTGAGCAGTTCCGCTTGCAACACTTGGTGCAGAAAGGAACGCTTCGCGGGCTGATGGATCGCTTACGCGAAGTCCCGAAAGACGAGAAGCCCTCGGTTGGCAAAGCGTTGAACGAACTGCGAACCTTTGCGGAATCGGAGTTCAAACGGTTGCAGGAGACATTCGGTGCGGGTAAAAAACAAACGCGCACCACAAGCGACCTCAGTTTGCCCGGACGCGCTTTACCCTATGGAACGGCACATCCCGTCCATCAAACAATGGAGGCAATGATTGACATTTTTGTCCGCATGGGATTTGACGTTGCGCGCGGACCGGAAGTCGAGAGCGACTATTACAATTTCGAGGCATTGAACTTCGCCGCCGACCATCCTGCACGTGATATGCAGGATACCTTCTTTATGAAGGGATTCGACAAGGCGGTACTCCGCACACACACAACGCCCGTACAAATCCGGTTGATGAAGGAGATGGCTCCGCCGATTCGCGCCATCATGCCGGGACGTGTGTATCGCAACGAGGCAATCAGCGCACGTGCGCTTGCAGAGTTCCACCAACTGGATGGAATCTATGTGGACAAGGGCGTATCGTTTGCAGAACTGAAAGGAACGATGCTCGCATTTGCAAAACAGATGTACGGCAACGACATCAAGTATCGGTTTCGCGCTTCGTATTTCCCTTTCACCGAGCCAAGTGCGGAAATGGACATCACGTGTTTTCTCTGCAAAGGCGAGGGATGCCGCGTTTGCAAGTATTCCGGTTGGTTAGAGATTGTCGGCTGCGGAATGGTGCACCCCAACGTGCTTACCGAATGCGGCATTGACCCGGAAATCTACAGCGGTTATGCGTTCGGTTTCGGCATCGAGCGCGTCACCATGCTTCGCACTGGCATTGACGACATCCGCCTTCTCTATGAAAACGATGTACGGATGCTCAAGCAGTTTTAGATAACATATCACCAATAAAAAACGTGCTTTGCAGATTCTGTGAAGCACGTTTTGTTTTTCTTCCATTTTGTCGAATGTACTATCTGATTTGCTGCAACACTTCCGAATACACACCATGCAGTTCTGTTCCGTTCAGAATCATACTTGTGCGAATCTCGGTTGAAATCAGTCCTACGCCCGTTGCAAAGTGCAAGACATTGCTATTATTTGTTGGTAGCGATTGTTGCTCCGAACGAATTGTCCGGTATGTTCCCGCAGGTACAGTGTAGGAAACGTCGAATCCGGTAATGTTGCGTTTCGTGAGATTGTCGTTCGGGATCGGATAATATGATGTGCCTACGGCAAGCGGTGCGGCAAGCAACCCTTCGGTATTCAATCCGGACGGCAGCGAGACATTCAACCGTTTAATCTGATTATTCTCAATGTAGAAAAAGAGTGTGTCACGCATTCGTATTCCGATTTCATTGGTGTTCAGATATTCCACAGCAATTGCATTCGAGCCACCACCCGGTGCAGGAACATTCCGTTGCATGATTCGGTAGATATTCTGCGCGGATTGTCGCCCTGTTGTATCCTTGCCCGACGAAGAGATACGAATATTAAATGAGGTCATTGACATGACGTACTCCGTTCCCACCGAGCCGTTGAACATATAATCGCCGAGCGACGTAGATATCCCTGTCGGTGTTGTTGATTCATTGCATGACGCGAGAACAAACAACGTGATTGGAGCAATGAGCAGTGTGCGTATGAACGGATGAATGTGCATGATAAGTATGGTTAGTGAGTCAAATACATGCAGTACATGCAATCTATTGTTTCAGTCGGTCGGCGGCTTTCTGTGTATCAAGTGTCGCTAGGATTTTCGGGTCAATGCCGAGACGCTTTGCTAATTGTTCTATGTCGTTGTTACTTAGCGATTCGCCGGACTGCATAAAAACATTATGCGATTCTTGCGGTTGCGATTGAGCATCCAATGATGTGGCAGGCGAACCTGTTGATTGATAGAAGAGTTCATCGGGAACGGCGGGTTGCTGCCTGCGTGTACGGCGTTTTTCCTCAACTTCGCGGTAATACGCTTCATCAAAATCAAAGAGTTCTTGTTCCGGTTGTTCGGGTTGCTTCTCTGCCGTTGGTGTAATGGTTTCACGTGTTTCCGTGGTATCGTCGTCGGTTCTGTTCACAAAGTTCCCGCTCCGCTGATATGCCGTTGCGGCTTGCTGTTCCGTGCCGCTCATCGCAGTGGCAAAATGTGTAGTGAAGGGGTCTGCTGCGGGTTGCGCCGGAGGTTGTTGCTTAGCCGCCTGAGCATACATTGCGGCTGCAAGTAACCGTTCGCGTTTCCATTTGCCGTACCCTCGCAACAGAAGAATGCCAACCATAACCAAACTGCCGCCAACACCGAGCAATAGTGATGTCATCCATGAAGGCATCAATGCAAGAGGTGACGATGACTTCGTTTCCTTGGATACAACTGCCTGTTCAGATCCCTTCAAGCGCCGCTGCTGATTGATAATTGTATCAATACTTGCGTCCTGTTTCTGCTGTGCGAGTGCTGTGTCTTGTTGTGGCTGCGGCTGTTGCTCCGTGATGCTTAATGCAAGCGACGGCGGTTCCGACTGTTGTTCAATCGTTTGAGGAATAACTAATGGTGATTCAGAAAGAAACACCGGAGCGCGTCCGGTCATACGGATAAAATCCTGTTCATACGTCCGGGCTGCTGCATCGTCTCCACTGCGTCGTGCACACAGCGAGAGACCTGCATAGATATCGGGAATCGTAGAGTTGTCTTGCTTCGCTTGTAACAACAACCGCTTTGCCTCGCTGAACTTCTCCTCACGAATGCGGAGAAAACCAAGATGGGCTGTTCCATCGGGATGTTTTGCCCGTTCGGCTTGCTGAAGCATCTGCACGGCTTGTGCATATAGACCGTTATCAAGTGCAAGAAGCGCAGAGCGATAGGCATCGTCGGCTGGCGAAAGTTTGTCCCAATCGAAGGCATCTATGGTAATGGCGCGTGAATACGGCAACAGTACAGCGGTGAATCCGCTCCGTTCGCGGAGTTGAACAGTGACGAGCGAACTTCGCCCATCCTTTCTTGCCAAGACACTTTCAACCAATCCCTTGTAGGATGTTGCTTCATTGACGTTTTCACCGATTCCTGCATCAGGTATTCGTACTACGATTTTACGCTTGTCGGCACTGAGTTCAGCGGTAAATCGCACATCAGTTCCGTTTGTTGAAAGCAATGCCGATGATTGTCCAGGAATTTTAACGGACGTGATTTGATACCGTTGCGCTAACAATGGCATTGATACGACAAGTAGAACAAGCGTACATAAGAATACACCGCCAACGTTATAGGTTAGCCGTGTATTTGTTAATGATTGTACGTCATGTGAACGAGGTGTCATCCGTGTTGCTGATAACTGATAAGACCGGTGCGGCTCAAACAAGATGGGTGTGAACGTGCCTTCGTTGTGTACGGTGTGCGGTATTGAGAACGCGGGGAAGTGTACACTTGAATGTGCTTCCCTTACCACGCTCAGAGACCATCCGTACCGAACCGCCATGATGCTCGATAATCGAGCGGACAATACTAAGTCCCAATCCTGTCCCCTTGCCTTTTGGCTTTGTTGTAAAATACGCATCAAATATACGAGGACAATGTTCCGCATCAATACCGATACCCGTATCGGCTATGCTAATAACAACAGTATCATCCATCGAGAACACGCCAACGGTAAGAGTACCGCCCGATGGCATGGCATCGCGTGCATTCATACAGAGATTCAGTAGCACTTGTTCAATCTGATGCCGTCTGCAACGCACATATAAATCATCGGACTCGAAATGCGTGATAATTTTAATGGAGTCGCGTGTGAACTGTGCTTCAATGAAGGATAACACATCACGTACGACAGTGCTTGCATTATGCTGTTCAATTTCGCTTGCATCTGTCCCTGTCCGCGAATAATCAAGCAGGCGGCGCGATAACCCAATCAACCGGTTGCACTGTTCTTTAATAATCTGAATGCGACGTGCTGAATCACCGACACCGTTTTCAAGTAGTTGCAAATGTGCCGTCATAATCTGCAACGGGTTATTGATTTCATGTGCCACCGTTCCGGTTAACTGACCAAGCGACGCAAGTTTTGATGTATGCGATAGCTGATCATTCATTAGTGATATTCTTGTCGTCAAGACGTGCAATTCTTCCGCACTTCGGTTATTATCAATGCTCTGTGCGGCACTCTCGGCGTAGGCGGCGATATGGGCAAGTTCGTCGGCATCATACCCTTGCGGCGGGCGAACCGATTCGCCGATGAAATACGCTTTACCCGCACCACGAAGCAACAACGGGATAATCAACACTGACGACGGACAATCGAAGGACGATAATTGCATAGGAACGACGAACGGCTCGCGGCTTTCTAAAATCTTCATCAGAAGACCTTCCTCCTGCCATTGCTGCGCGCGGAGAAAAAGTTTTGACACCATCCGTTCGGGTGATGCAGAATACGGTGGTTGAATCTCGAACTTATGATTGACAAACAGCAGAAGTGAGTTATGAATATCATGCTGAATTTCAACAATACTATGCAATGCTTCACATACCCGTTTCGACGACGGCACATCACCTTGCGCCTGTTGCAATGCAAGCGTGTGATCGCCCACAGCAGGTGCGTATAATTGTAATGCCGCGCCAAGGGTTTCTATAAATCCCGATAACGACTGTCCCATGTACTGATTTCCAATGTTTCAATTTTTTATCAATACCGTACAGGAATTGTGCCACTTTACACGCCCGCACCAAGCGATTGCTAATTCATGGACTTAGCCCATCCCCGGGTCATCATGTAATCCCGTTTCTTCGCGCTCTACGCCACCGCTATATGGGAGTTGACTCGAAGCGACTCGTTGTAATTTTGCAAGCGCATCTTCCTGTGAGGTGCAAGGGATGAGTACCAAGGTTTTCTTACCTTGCTGTTTGAATTGCGAGCCGGGCAATTCGGCGATAGCTGCGGCGATATGCGGAAACACGCGCTCGTAATACTCTTCCCGTGCGGAAGCTGGAATTTCAATCTCAATCAGCCCGCCGCGCACTGTTACTCGCTCGAACCCGCATGCTAAAACAGTTTGACGGATACGAACTACATACAGCAGGTTTTCCGCCTGCTCAGGCAATGCGCCGTAGCGGTCGCGCAACTCACTGCCGATATCGTTAATCTGCTTTGCGGTTGCCGCTTTATAAAGGCGTTTGTAAAACTCGAACCGCTCGGTGTCTTTGCGGATGTATGTTTCCGGTAGCAACGAGTCGCCTTCCGTTTCGACTGTCATATCGTTGTTCGAGAAATCAATCGTCATTTCTTCGCCAAAGAGTTCACTGAACTCTTCCGTCCGCAACTCTTGAACCGCTTCATCAAGAATGCGCTGATATGTTTCAAAACCAAGTTCTGCAATAAACCCGCTTTGCTCCGCACCAAGCAAATTGCCCGCGCCGCGAATCTCTAAATCGCGCATGGCAAGTTTAAAGCCGCTACCCAAATCGGTGTGTTCTTCGATTGCCTGCAATCGGCGCAATGAGGTCTTGTTCAATGTGCGGACAGGCGGCACAATCAAGTAGCAATATGCTTGAGTATTCGAGCGACCAACACGACCGCGCAGTTGATATAACTCCGCCAAGCCGAATCTATCGGCACGGTTGATAAAGATGGTATTCACATTAGGAATATCAAGACCGCTTTCAACAATTTTCGTCGTGAGCAGCACATCGAATTTGCGCTCTAAGAACCGCTCCATCACGGTCTCTAACTTCGTGCTTTCCATTTGCCCGTGTGCAATACCGAATTTGAGTCCGGGAACAATTTCCACAAGTCGCATTGCAAGTGCATCAAGGTCTTGGATCGTATCATTCACAAAGTAAATCTGCCCGCCGCGTTCCATTTCCTCCGTTAATGCATCTCGTAGAAGTGAATCGCTCCATTCAATGATACTTGTCTCAACAGGAAGGCGGTTGCGCGGCGCGGTCTCCATGATGCTCAAATCACGCGCACCCATCAGAGAGAAATTCAATGTGCGTGGAATCGGGGTTGCCGTCAGTGTAAGCGTGTCCACATTTGTACGCATAGCACGGAGTTTTTCCTTTGCACCTACACCGAACCGTTGCTCTTCATCAATCACGAGCAAGCCAATATCCTTAAAACGAATATCCTTGCTGAGCATTCTGTGTGTGCCGATGAGAATGTCAATCTCACCCGAACCGACACGCTCTGAAATAACCTTCTGCTCGTCGGTTGTTCGGAATCGTGAAATGACATCCACCTTCACAGGGTAGCGCTTCAGCCGCTCGCTAAACGTCATGTAATGCTGGTGCGCGAGAATAGTTGTGGGAACAAGTACGGCAACCTGCTTACCCGATTGAGCCGCTTTGAATGCCGCACGGATAGCGACTTCGGTTTTCCCGAATCCTACGTCGCCACAGAGCAACCTGTCCATCGGCATCAAGGATTCCATATCATTTTTCACTTCGCCTGTGGCACGCGCTTGGTCGGGCGTGTCCTCATACATGAACGATGCCTCAAACTCCTTCTGCCACACCGAATCGCCCGGAAACGGATAGCCGCGTAATTTCTTGCGCTCGGCGTAGAGGGTAATCAAGTCGCGGGCAATATCCTTGAGCTTCTTTTTTGTCCGTTGTTTTTTGCGTTCCCATTCGCTTGAGCCGAGCTTGCTGAGTTTGGGCGGAGTGCCGTCTTGCGCCGAATAGCGTTGCAGTTTTGTGATGTAATTCAAATGCACATACAGTACATCGCCACCTTGAAAAATCAACCGTACGCTTTCCTGTTTTGCCCCACCGATGGTAATTGTCTCAAGCCCGTCGAACTGACCGATACCTTTGTCCACGTGGACAATCAAGTCACCTTTACGGAGTTGTTGTAGCTCGCGCAACGTTATACCGCTTTGAGTTGACGCACCTTTGCGGGCATCACGGAACCGGCGGCGGTTGAAAATCTGATGCTCGGTGAAGACGGCAAGTCGTAAATCAGGCAGAACGAACCCTTCATGTAGCGTGGACGACTCCCAACTAATACGGCGCGTCTCGATATGATAATGATCTACATTATCTTCCTCTAACCGCTCGCCTGCATTTTCAACCAGTTCCTTGATACGCTTTGTGTGGATGTTCCCTTCTGCACTCACGATACATGTTGTTTGCTTATCGAGCGCAGAGCCGAGTGCATGGTAGAATTTTTCGACGGATGATTCAAAATGCGGCTGTGGCTCGGAACGGACATGAAGTGTTGCTTCGCCGATTTGATTGATGCGGAACGATATCATATCCCGCAAGGTATCATCAATATCATTGCGTCCTAATGTTTCAAACTCTCCTGAACGGGAATCCGGCGCATCTATAACCAACAAGGTGGACTCCGTCAGATACTCAAGTAGTGACGAGGAGAAATCATCGCCCTGTTCGTGGAAATACACGGCAAGAAATTGTACTTCGGCATGTTCGCGGATACTGCGCTGCGAGAGTGAGTCGAACTCGCGGATGGATTCGATGGCATCACCCCAAAATTCAATTCGAAGCGGAGTACTCCATCCGATTGGAAACACATCTATCAATCCGCCGCGCACTGCAATTTCACCGGCTTTTGAAACGTAGTCCTGACGCTCAAAGCCGTTCAAGAGCAGAGTGTGCTGTAAATCCTCAAATCCGGCGTGTTGATTCCTCTTCAATGTCATCAGTCGCTCGTGGATTATGCGTTTGTTCGGGATATTCAGTGTGAATGATTCCGGTGTTGCAATAACAATCGCATTCGGATTGTTTTCCATGAGCGCAACCGATTCAACGAGTGAACGGATTTCATCCGCATTGTTTTCAATGACAGAACGGCGTTTTTTCTCGGCGGTCATACACACCGCTACCGATTCATCTCCGCATAGAACGCTCATATCATGGTGCCATTGGTCAAGGTGCTCTTTGCCCGTGATAATGAGAGTATGGTGTGGAGCAACCGTTATCCCCTGTTCAATCAGGTCGGCGCAAACAACCGCTTTCAGTGAACCGTGTAACGTCTTGCAATTAACCGTTTGGCGCAAGCCGCCCGATGCAGAATCGAGAATCCCGCCAAGCTCTTCATGTAGCTGTGTTTTTCTAAACGCCCGCTGAAGCGAGGGTAACGAAGTACGTAAGTTGTGCATACCGGAATATGAGAAGTTGGAACAGACGGCGGTAAATCAGCGGCAAGCAATACTATCAGATACAAAAACGGGCGACCCAAAGTGGATTGCCCGTACGAGACCTATCTGTTTTTCTTTTTATGACGGTTTTTGCGTAAGCGTTTTTTGCGCTTGTGGGTAGCCATTTTATGGCGTTTCCGTTTTTTTCCGCAGGGCATATTGCCTCCTTAAGATATGTGTATGGATATGAATTATGTTTATTGGGATTTTGACTTTTCTTGTTCAAGGTGCTTGATGGCACTCAATGCTTGAGGTGCTAATGGCGACGTACTGTCTGCACGGTAGCTTCTATTCATTATTTCAAGTGCTTTTGTTTGGTCACCTTCTTTGTAATAGATGACCGCCAAATTATAGAGAGCGACCTGATATGAAGGAACGCGCTTTACAATCTCTTCAGTCAACGCCTTACCTTTCTCTGTCTTACCGGCGATATACAACAAGTAGCCGTAATCAGTTAAAGCACCGATATTATCGGGTTTGATTGCAAGGTATTGCTCGTATAAAGCAAGAGCACCGGTTGTATCACCCGTTTCAACACGCAACAACCCGAGTTCAAGCAGATTGGTCGTGTCGGACGGATTGGTTTTCAAGGAATCTTCCAGAGCAAGTTTACGCTGTTTTTTCTCGGCAATGATTCGCTCCAGTTCAGGATCGTTTTGCCGATGTGCGGATTCTTGATTTGCTTGCATCAAAGCGGCGCCGATAGCTTCGTCTTTCGAGATTGTGTATCGCCGAATACCGAATGTGCCGCCTGCTACTGCTATAACAATTGCCACAACCAGGATAAACACCTGAGTGTTTGAGAACGAAGCACCCGGCGTTTGCTTGGACCGGTGTTCAACAGAGCCAACTGAATCATTCATGATGCGAGGGCTTAAACAACCGTCTTATTTTTAATATGGTCGTCAACTTCCATAATAAAATCGCCGGACGCTTTGAACACAGGCGCAAACCTGCCCTCTAATTCAACAGTTTGACCGGTACGCGGGTTGCGTGCAATGCGGGCTTTGCGGCTTTTCACGGAAAAAACTCCGAATCCACGAAGTTCTATCCGGCGTCGCTCTGCCATTGCATCCTTGATTCCATTTAAAAATCCTTCAACAACTGCCTTTACTTCCAACTTGGTTAAACCGGTTTGTTCCGCCACCGCCTCGACTAATTCGGCTTTGGTAACATTGTCTGATTTCTTTTCAACTGTTGACATGATAACTG
>JAEUSO010000210.1 GCA_016788605.1 Candidatus Kapaibacterium sp.
TAATTTGCGGGCATGAGCAAGTTGATTTTTATGCGTGTACCGCTGCGGATGCACCCAAACTGCGTCAGTCGTTGCGGATGTTTTCCGATTCGCTGCCGCAGCGCATCCACCGTATTGTGTATGATTCAACCGACCTCGACTAATACAACTCCAACCATCGAATGAGCACACCCGCAGAACGGCAACGCCGGATTTTATATGTTGATTTAGATAACACGCTGCTTGCAACCGACGTGTTATGGGAATCCATCGTCCTGCTGGCAAAGCAGCAGCCCCTTGCATTCCTGCTACTGCCATTCTGGATGCTGAAAGGTAAGGTGTTTTTTAAACAGCAGATTGCCAACCGTGTGCAGCCCGACATGACAACGCTGCCGGTCAATCAACCTGTACTTGATTTTATTCATGAAGAAAAGAAGGCGGGTCGCCGAGTGATATTAGCCACTGCCTCCATGCAGACATTGGCAACGAAGGCAGCCGCACATTTTGATGTATTCGACGGAGTGATTGCCACAACCGACGGCGAGAATATGGGCGGCAGGGCAAAACTTGCGGCAATGAAACGCATGAGTGGTGAACAGCCGTTTGATTATATCGGCGACCGAAGTGTGGACATTCCGATTTGGAAGGAATGCGCTGAAACACTTGCTGTCAATCCCACCGCTTCGTTGCGGAAAAAAGCGGGCGGCTTTACGAAGGAGTTTCACGGTGAGAAGCGTTCGCCGAAAGTGATTCTGAAAGCGTTGCGTGTGTATCAATGGGTGAAGAACCTGCTGCTGTTTATTCCCATGATACTTGCCCATAAAGTGGGCGACACCGAGGCGCAAATCCACTGTGTTCTGGCATTCTTCGTATTCTCACTCAGTGCGTCATCGGTATATGTGTTGAACGATGTGCTGGATGTGGAATCCGACCGCGCCCATCCGCGCAAGAGCAAGCGTCCGTTTGCAAGCGGGGCATTACCACTCCAATATGCTGTGTATTTGATTCCGCTGTTGCTGCTTGTTGCATTCAGTGTCAGCACAACGTTGTTACCGCCAAAGTTCACACTCGCTCTCGTCCTCTATCTGGCAATGACCACTGCGTATTCGGTCTATCTGAAGCAACTGCCTATCGTGGATGTGCTGATGTTGGCGGGATTGTATTCATTCCGAATTCTTGCCGGTGCGCAGGCGGCGGAAGTTCCCGTCTCGGCGTGGATGCTTGCATTCTCGTTGTTCATCTTCCTGAGTTTGGCGTTTATCAAGCGATATACCGAACTGCTTGTGATGCGCGAGCGAAATCAAATCAGTGCAAAAGGTCGCGGCTATGTGGTGAGTGATATTGACATCATCCGAACACTTGGACCAATCAGCGGATACATGGCGGTGCTTGTCCTTGCGTTGTATATCAACAGTACCGATGTTGCCGCGTTATACAGCCATCCGTTCCGTTTGTGGTTTGTTGTGCCGCTCATGCTGTATTGGATTACCCGCGTGTGGTTTGTGGCGCATCGCGGCGAGATGCACGACGACCCCATTGTGTTCGCACTCAAAGACAAAATCAGCTATATCCTCTGCGCCATTGCCGCAGTGATTGTCTATGTTGCAACAAACTAATCTCAAAGAATAATAATGCACGTAGAACCGTGGGGACGCACTCCGATAGTTGAACATGCCGACGTGAAGCGTCCGGCGTGGCTGCGCGATTGTGCAGACGTATGGGGTGATGATATGACCACGCTCGCTATTGGCAACCTCCGCAGTTACGGCGACTCCTGCCTGAACGATAACGCACGTATTGTGGACATGACGCAGTGTTCGCGCTTCATAGCGTTTGATAAAGAGCGCGGCGTGATTCGATGCGAAGCCGGCGTGTTGCTTTCCGATATTCTCAATCTGATTGTTCCATATAACTGGTTCCTGCCTGTAACGCCCGGTACAAAATTCGTCACGGTTGGCGGCGCGGTGGCGAATGACATTCACGGAAAAAACCATCATTGCAAGGGAACGTTCGGTTGTCACGTTCTCCGGTTTGAACTCTTGCGCTCCGACGGTTCACGCACCGAATGTTCACCCGGTGAGAATGCAGAACTCTTTGCTGCCACTATCGGTGGACTTGGATTGACAGGTATAGTGCTTTGGGTTGAGTTTTCGCTTACGCGCATTGCATCGCCGTTCATCACACAGACCAACATCCGATTCGGTAACATGGATGATTACATGCTGCACTCGCGCACATCGGATAGCAAATACGATTACGTCGTCTCGTGGATTGACTGCGCCTCGTCGGGAGCGTCGCTCGGCAGAGGGATTTTTATGGGGGGAAACTTCGCCGACCCCCTTGCAAACACACTGCCTGCCGTACCTGCACCACGCAGCATTCCGTTCCCAATCGAAGCACCGTCGTGGATGCTGAACACGTTGAGCATAAAGGCATTCAACATGCTCTATTACGGGAAGCAAACCAAGCCCGTAAGCCATCATGTCGTTCACTACGAGCCGTTCTTCTATCCGCTTGATTCAATCTTGCATTGGAATAAAATGTACGGCAAAAACGGATTCTTCCAATACCAGTTCGTTGTCCCGTTTGATGACGCCGCATCTGTGCTTCGCGACGTACTGAAACGGACGGCACGGACGGGTAATGCGTCATTTCTTGCGGTACTCAAAAACTTCGGAGCTATCCAATCGCCCGGTATGCTCTCGTTCCCGATGGAAGGCGTGACGCTTGCCATGGACTTCAAGAACGAAGGCGGAAAGACGCTTGCGTTTATGACCGAGCTTGACGCAATAATCAGGTCTGCCGGCGGGCGGTTGTATCCGGCAAAAGATGCGCGGATGACAGCAGAGGATTTTCAACGGGCGTATCCGAACTGGTCGGCGTTTGCTGCGTTTATTGACCCGCAATGTTCTTCAACATTTTGGCGGCGTGTTTCGCGTAGCGCAATGGCATGACGTGGATGAAACAATCACATTACAGGTTATTCGCAACCGTTGCATTGCTAAGCTGCTGTTGGCTGATGATGACATCCTTCACATTACCACGCTCACAACAAGAATCTCTACTTCAATACTACTCGCCGTTCATAGCATCACACGATGCAAAATCAGTTACAATGAACAACGGCACACGTATCTCGCTCCAACAATCACATAACGCACCGGATAGATTGACTCCGTCACAATTTGAAAATTGGTTGAATACTGCAACGCTTGGCGACCAACTGCTGCAAGATTATTACGCCGGAAAACCGGAAGCACCGCCGCAGGTGAACATCGAACCCGGTCGCGCACGAAGCGAAGAGTTTTTCGAGGCGGTGTACGGCGCAAGCGAACATGCAGTGAACAGCCGTTGTACAACTGTCCGATGGACGGACGGAACGCCGCTCCGCATCACAACCGTTCTTGGTTGCAACAAACATTTACAAGCGGTGGTTGATGAATTGAAAGCGTTGCCCGCATCGTTCCAGAAATATCTTGCGCGACCGGGCGGCACGCTGAATTGGCGGGTGATAGCCGGAACCAAACGCCGCAGCACACACAGCTACGGAATTGCGATTGACATCAACGTGACGCACTCGCATTATTGGCGGAATGTGCGAACGGTGAACGGAAAACTTCCGTATAAAAATTCAATACCCATTGAGATAGTTGAGATATTCGAGAAACACGGATTTATCTGGGGAGGCAAGTGGTATCACTTCGATACAATGCACTTCGAGTTTCGCCCCGAACTTTGCCCGCCGCGCTGTTC
Source organism: Candidatus Kapaibacterium sp. (assembly GCA_016788605.1). Taxonomy (GTDB): domain Bacteria; phylum Bacteroidota; class Ignavibacteria; order Kapaibacteriales; family NICIL-2; genus JAEUSO01. Next base: position 3,733 of record JAEUSO010000210.1, read on the forward strand.
GTGCAAATAGAAAGTCAATCTCGAATGCCTATGGTAACTTCGCATAACTCATTACTCATGCTTAATACGTATGTCGGATAGAATTGCAATGTACCCGGGAACGTTCGACCCGATAACAAACGGACATGTGGATGTGATCGAGCGCGCCGCGCAGATGTTCGACCATGTGATTGTGGTTGTATCGGTGAACTCAAAAAAGACACCGCTCTTCAGCGAAGACGAACGTGTGAACATGGCAGTCGCATCGCTCGCACATTTGGCGAATGTCAGTGTCGAAGCATCGCACACGTTAACCGTTGAGTTCGCACGCGAGCACAAGTGCAGCGCAATTATTCGCGGCGTTCGCGCTGTCTCGGATTTTGAGTACGAATACCAGATTGCCTTGATGAACCGCAAGCTCGAACCTGCTGTATCCACACTGTTCCTATTACCACATGAAAAGTACAGTTTTCTGAACTCGACCATCGTCCGCGAACTTGCCCGCTACGGCGAATCCATGAGCGACTTTGTGCCTGCAGCTGTTACCACCGGACTCCGCGCCAAGTTTCCCGACGCATACGCAGCTAAGGAGCAGGCGCGATGAGAATAGCATTAATTGGATACGGTGCAATGGGACGCGAGATCGAGCGAATTGCCGTTGAGCGCGGGCACAGCATAGCACACCGATTTGACATTGATAATCCGTTGCCCGACCTGCTGACGAATACCGATGTTGCGATTGATTTTTCCAACGCGCAGCATGTTGTCCGTAATGTGCGCGTGTGCATGGAAAGCGGCGTGGATATGGTAATCGGCACAACAGGGTGGATGACGCAGATGGACGCAGTCCTTGATGCTGTTAATTCAGGGGAAAGTTGCGTTATGTACGGCTCGAACTTTTCAATCGGAATGCAAATGTTCAATCTGATTGTCGCACGCGCCGCACAGCTAATGCAAAACGCCGCCGACTATGATGTTATGCTCCACGAATTGCACCACAAGCGGAAGGCGGACAGTCCGAGCGGTACGGCAATCACGCTTGCCAATACCATACTCGAATCACTGACACGCAAAACCTCGATGCTGACGGAAACATCGCACGGACGGATTGCTGATTCGCAGTTACATGTCAGTTCTACACGCGGCGGCGAGATTACGGGAACACACACGGTCTATTGCGATTCGTTTTCCGATACGATTGAACTCACGCACCGCGCCAAAAACCGCAGCGGCTTTGCTCTCGGCGCAGTGCTTGCCGCAGAATTCATTCCGGGCAAAAAAGGATACCTCGACTTTGCAGATGTGTTCGAGGACGTGCTTTCTTACACGTCGGGTGTGCGGTGATTCACTTCGACATCATCATTCCCACGTATAACAACCTCGCCGAACTTCAAGAATGTTTACGCGGGCTTGAACACCAGTCGTTACGCGGTTTTCGCGCTATTGTCTGTGTGGATGGCTCGACCGACGGAACGCTTGAATGGTTGCAAGCAACAGAGTTCGGATTTCACCTATTGGTCTTGACACACCCCGACGGGAAAAACCACGGTCGCAATCCAACGCGCAATCTAGCACTGCCGCATATGAATGCGGAGTACCTCTGCTTTCTTGATTCCGATATTATACCATCGCCGGATTTATTAGTTCGTCATAAGCAGCAGCTTGACAGATGTGATTGCGTTTCCGTCGGCGATGTGCGCTATACAAATTCAGATACGAATCTTTGGGCTGCGTATGCACAAACTCGCGGAAAGAACAAGTTCAATCATGGTGATGAAATTCCATACTACTACCTTGCCACGGGCAACTGCGCCCACCGCACACAGCACTTTACGACAATCGGCGGACAAGACCCGATAATTACCCGCTACGGCGGCGGCGATACGGAGTACGCGCTTCGTCTTCATTCTGCAACGGGGATTCCTGTCTATTTCAATAAGGAAGCGTATGGCACAGCGGAGATGAATAAAGACCTGCCGACAGCACTCCGTCAGTTAGAGGAATTTGGCGAAACAAACCTGCACTACATCCACACAAAACATCCGCAGGAAACAGACATTTTCGGGCTGCGGATTTTTACCGGACGCACTTTGGCTGCTAACATTCTACGCTTGTTGTTGCGCCTTCCGTTGGGGATGATTGAAAGCATTGCCCCGATCCTACCGTTGCAGCTTGCAATTAAATTTCTGAATTACTCCGTCCTGCGGCGAATCTATCGCGGCTGGTTGAAGGGCATAGCTAACAAAC